>JAAYBK010000375.1 GCA_012718885.1 Ruminococcus sp.
AAACGCTGTCCAGCTCCTGGATAAAATGCTTGTGCTTGTTTACCGCATTCACAAAGCTCTCCATCTCCGAGAAGTCACTGAAATTTGAAGCAAAATTCAGAGCCATTGAAGGCATCGAGAGCAGCAGTCCCATCAGTCCCACAAATATTGCCCAGAACCACATCCTGCGGTTGGCAAAATACAGTGAGGGGAACACAAGGCAGCTGAAGTTGAAGGAGATCTTCTTTCCCCTGTCTTTCATTCTCTTGAATATCGGTATATAATAGAATTTGCTTGTGACCACGAAGCTTGAAACCTCGCCCAGAGTCGAGCCGCCCATATCCTCATTGGGATTCAGTCCAAGAAAGGCCAGCTCATCGCCGAAGGCCTGCTCCTGCCCCTGAGTATTCTGCTGAGGCTGAGGGTTCTCGTTGCTCAGGACAGCCGTCCTGCCGGTATGGATCCTTGCACCGCAGCGCACACAGCTTTCCTCGCTGCTGTCATTCGGGAAACGGCAAACCGGACAAACTGTGAAAACTGCGTCTTCCGGACCCGGGATATAATCCTTGCGGTTCCACTTGAAGCCGGTGCCATGCTTTTCCGCATTAGCACAGCTCTTTTTGATCATATAACATTCTCTGTGATGCGGTGTACCGCAATCCGGGCAAACTACAATATCGTCATCAGGCTCAAATTCCCTGTTGCAGACCGGACACAACTCTTCTGTATAATCCATTGCCGTCCTCCTTTACATATTATTATTCTATATTATACCACTATAAAAGGGAAAATACAAGTGGCTTATATTACAAATAAAGCTATTATATACACATGAATTTGCTGAATTATGACATGATTCAGGACATATTCCGATCATATACATTATGATCCGTTTATAAACAGACTGCCCGGAAGCAGCATCACCGTCTGCTTCCGGGCTGAGCAATATCGTTTTATCAGTCCTGAGCGATTATCTCTTTGTAGAACTCTGCATAATCTATTCTGCCGTCCTTGGTGAACTGGATAGCAGTTCTCGGATGCTGATTGAGAAGGCCTGTCATAAGGTACTGGAGGTCATATCCCCATACAACACCTTCCTGACGGAGTTTGTTTATGTGATCCTCAATGAACTGGAGAACAGGATATACATTGTACTTCGGATTCTTGAGGAAGCCCAGGAGCAGTTCCATTGCACAGTTTCCTGCACCTCTTCCCATTGCGGAATATGTAGCGTCCAGCCAGTCAACTCCGTCGCCCACTGCCTCGATAGTATTGGCAAAAGCCAGCTTCTGATTGTCATGAGCGTGTATGCCCAGCTTCTTGTTGTACTTCTCGGCAAACTCACCGTAAAGTGCAGCGATCCGTGCGATCTGCTCAGGATAGAGTGAGCCGAAGCTGTCAACGATGTAGAATACATCAACGGGAGATTTTCCAAGGATATCCAGAGCAACCTTGATATCAGCCTCCTGAGCTGTTGAGATAGCCATGATATTGCAGCTTACCTCATAGCCCTTCTTCTTCGCATCCTCTATCATATCAACTGCGGTAGGTATCTGGTGGAGATATGTGGCCACACGCACAAGGTCAACAGGGCTCTCGCTGCGGTCATGGATGTCCTCCTTGTAATTGCAGCGTCCCACATCTGCCATTATAGCTATTTTAAGATCGGTATTGTTCTCGCCGACGATGCTGCGGAGATAATCGTCCTCACAGAATTTGCAGGGACCGAACTTTTCAACGTCAAACATCTCCTTGTCAGCTCTGTAGCCGAACTCCATGTAATCTACTCCTGCACGGAGGTTGGCGTTATAGAGATGCTTTACGAATTCATCTGTAAAGAAGAAATCATTTACAAGCCCTCCGTCACGAAGTGTTGCGTCCACCACTTTTATGTCAGGTCTGAAATCCAGAAGTTTTGATAATTCTTTCATGCTTTATACCTCTTTCTATTTTATCCTGTATCGCTTTACACTGTAACCGTGCAACGCTTTGCACTGTAACACTTTAAAGTAAAACTCATGTTGGATATAGTATAACACATCCTACTTCATTTGTCAATCACTTTCCGAAAAAATTTTTTCTTCTTTTCAGTGTCGAAAAAGCATTCCCCTCCTCTGTCAGCACTTGTCACAGCGTTTAATCAACAATTTACTCTCCTCCCAGTTAAAATTACTTAAAAATTACCGTTATATTACTTAATTTAATCTGAAAACTATTGACTTTTCATGGTTATAATGATATATTAATAGTAGAATCAGCGCACTATATCTGCGCTATGAGAGGGGAAATTTAATATGAACAAAATCAAAAACGCTGTATGGGCTTTGACCTCTGCTGCGTCCCTGGCTGTTACCAGCCTGGCTGCTTCAGCGGTTCCGCTCACCAGCACACAGACACCCACAGCTGTCGCTGCTGTCGATGACACTAACGACGACTGGCTCCACGCTGAAGGAAGCCGCCTCTATGACATGAACGGCAATGAGGTATGGCTCACCGGCGCAAACTGGTTCGGCTTCAACTGCTCAGAGAACTGCCCGCACTATCTCTGGAGTGCTGACGCTGACGACTGCCTGAAGGAGATCGCTGACCGTGGTATCAACATCATCCGTTTTCCGATAGCTACAGAGCTCATCGTTTCATGGATGAACGGTACTCCTAACAAGGTAAGCAGCTTCTCGGCAAACGCAGATCCTGCATACAAGATCAATGCCGACTTCTGTCAGGCAGACGGAAAGACTCCCGTTGATTCGATGCAGGTATTCGACATAATGATGAAGAAGTGCAAGAAGTACGGTATCAAGGCATTCATCGACATCCACAGCCCGCATACCGACAACTCCGGACATAACTACAACCTCTGGTACGGCAAGGCCGGCGTTACTACTGACGTATGGATCGATTCGCTGGTATGGCTTGCTGACAAGTACAAGAACGACGATACTCTTCTGGCATTCGACCTTAAGAATGAGCCTCACGGCAAGGGTCAGGAGGGCGATGCTGCTGCAAAGTGGGACGGCTCTAAAGACGAGAACAACTGGGCTTATGCCGCTACAAGATGTGCAGAAGCTATCCTTGATGTCAATCCTAATGCACTCATCCTTGTTGAAGGCGTTGAGCAGTCAATGAGCGGCGCAGTCGAAGGTGACTACTGGGGTATGCCTGACCGTGTCGTAATGCACGAGGGCGATACTCCGTCTCCATATATCGGAGCATGGTGGGGCGGAAACTTCCGTGGCGCAAGAGAGTACCCCATAAAGCCTAAGCAGGGTACCTCACAGATCGTTTACTCACCTCATGACTACGGCCCGTCTGTTTATGCTCAGACATGGTTCGACAAGGACTTCAATGAGCAGACACTTCTCGATGACTACTGGTACGATACATGGGCTTATATCAACGCTGAGGATATCGCTCCCGAGCTCATCGGTGAGTGGGGCGGACATATGGAAGGCGACAACCTCAAATGGATGACACTTCTCCGTGACTACATGATAAAGCACCACATCAACCACACCTTCTGGTGTCTCAATACAAACTCCGGTGATACCGGCGGACTGTGGGACAGCCTCGGCTTCACTCAGAACTCCGGTACAACCATTACATGGAACGAGTCTAAGTATGAGATGTTTGAAAAAGCCCTCTGGCAGACAAAAACATCCGGAAAATACATTGGTCTCGACCACCAGACTCCTCTCGGAAGCAACGGCCTTTCACTCAACGAGTTCTATTCCTCATATGCAAAGACTGAGGGAAGCAACCTGGACGGCGGAAAGACCTCAAACGGCAATCCGATAGTTACTACAACAAAGGTAACAACTGAGCCTATCGTTACTACAACAACAGCCACTACAACACGTATCCCGACACAGACTTACCCAACTACTACAAAGCCTGAACCTTCTGCAACCACAACTACAACTGAGATCATACCCACAACTCCTTATCCGACAACAACAACTCCGCCTACACCTGAGCCGACATTATACGGCGATGCAGACTGTGACGGAAGCGTAAAGATGAATGATGCTGTACTTATCATGCAGGTACTCTCCAACGCTGACAGATACAGTGAAGAGGGCTCCGATAAAAACCGCATAACACAGCTTGGTATGATAAATGCCGACTGCTATATTCCTGGTACTAAGCTCACTCCGAGTGACGCACTGGCAGTTCAGGAGTTCCTGCTCCAGAAGGTAACACTGCCGGTAAAACAATAACCCAGTGCAGTAAACCAATAACCGAATAACATAAAAACAGGGCGGCCATTGTGCCGCCCATAGCTTAAACCCTGAAAGGAAACAAAATGAAAAAGACAAGAAGAATAATATCTGCGATATCTGCTGCGGCTTTAGCTGTAAGCACATCTGTTATCGCAGTCCCTGACAATAGTTTAACACTTATGACCGCCAATGCCGTTGACGATACCGGCGATGACTGGCTCCACGCCAAGGGCAGCCGTCTGTACGATATGAATGGCAATGAGGTATGGCTCACCGGCGCTAACTGGTTCGGCTTCAACTGCACCGAATGTGCTCCCCACTACCTCTGGAGCGGAGATATCGATGATCTTGTGAAGTCGGTAGCGGATAACGGAGTAAACGTGCTCCGCCTTCCTGTCTCAACCGAGCTGCTGTACAACTGGATGATAGGTATGCCTGATCCTATACAGAGCATCAAGCCCAACGCCGATCCGAATTACCCGTTCAACATCGACCTTATCAATGAGGACGGCTCTATTGCTGACAGCAAGCAGGTCTTTGACATCCTCCTTGCAAAATGCAAGAAGTACGGTGTTAAAGCATTTATCGACATTCACAGCCCGGATTCAAACAACTCCGGACATAACTACGGTCTCTGGTACGGCAAGTCCTTTAAAGCAAACAATGGCAAGACTGTTGAAGTCACAACAAAGGTATGGATCGAAACACTGGCATGGTGTGCTGAAGAATACAAGAACGATGATACCCTCATCGGCTTCGACCTTAAAAACGAACCGCACAGCGTTTACGGCGGAGGCCCAGTTGATGCAATCTGGGACGACTCCAATGCTCCCAATAACTGGAAGCAGGCTGCTGAGGACTGTGCAAACGCCATACTCGCCAACAATCCCCATGCACTGATCCTCATAGAAGGAGTTGAAGGCTTCGAGGGACACGGCGCATGGTGGGGCGGAAACCTCAGAGGCGTAAAGAAATACCCTGTAATGCCGGAATCCGGTACATCACAGATCGTATACTCCCCACATGATTACGGTCCTCTCGTCAGCGATCAGCCCTGGTTCTACACCAACGACAAGAGCAAAACCTTCACTATGGACAGTATCCGCAAGGATTACTGGTACGATACCTGGGCTTACCTCGTAGAGGAGGATATGTACCCTCTCCTCATAGGAGAATGGGGCGGCAGACTTGACGGCGGCGACAATGAAAAATGGCTGGGGCTCATCCGTGACTATATGATAGCTCATCACGTAAACCACACCTTCTGGTGCCTTAATGATGATTCCGGCGATACCGGCGGACTCTGGAAGGATATCCGCTTCAATGTTGAGCGCAAGGACGACGGTACCTGTGTCGGAAAGACTGATATCATATGGGATGCGGAAAAGTACGATAACTACTACTATCCGGCTATATGGAAGACACAGAAAACAAAGAAGTTCATAGGCCTTGACCACCAGAAAGCTCTCGGCGTCAACGGTATCTCCCTGAACGACTTCTACGCAAACTACGCTTCCACCGAGGGAAGCAACCTGGACGGCGGAAAGACTGCTGACGGAACGATCATTGACGTTGAGGAAACTACCACAAAGCCTACTGAGCCTACCAAGCCCTCAGATGACGATATCAAGGTCACATTGTACGGCGATGCCGACTGCGACGAACTGGTCAAGATGAACGACGTTGTACTTATAATGCAGTCGCTTTCAAATGCGGATCTCTATGCCGTAGGAGGCTCTGCAAAAACCGCTATGACAGAACAGGGAAGTGCAAATGCCGACTGCTTTGATCCGGGCTCACTTCTTACAGGAAAGGATGCTCTTTCCGTGCAGAAATACCTGCTCGGCAAGATAACTCTCCCTGAAATGCCAGAATGAAGCTCTTTAAGGGATGTGCAGACCCTTAAATGAGTATCATAATCATACGCCACAAACCTACACCATTATTAAATTTGAGAGGGATATTAACATGAATCCAAAATTCAAAGCTATTGCGGCTATCGCTGCCGCAGCAACTGTGCTCAACTGCGCTGTTTACGCTGTCCCAACGGACAAGGTCATCAAATCCGTTCCGGCAGCCGCTGTTGACGACTGCAACGATGACTGGCTCACAGCAAGAGGCAGCCGACTTTACGACATGAACGGCAATGAGGTATGGCTCACCGGTGCTAACTGGTTCGGAATGAACTGTACCGAGAACATCCCCCACGGTCTCTACGCAAGAGATATCGATGATATGCTCCAGACTATCGCAGATCACGGTATCAACATCATCCGTTTCCCTATCTCCACTGAGCTCCTTCTTTCATGGATGGACGGAGATCCGCTGCCTGTAAGCTCTGTTCAGGCAAGCTACTCTCCTCCGAAGGATGTGATCGGTGAGGACGGAACTGTTACTCCTGCCGGAAAATACGGCGATATCAACAGAGACTTCGTACTTGAGGACGGAAAAACTCTCAAGAACTCCATGGAGATCTTCGATATCATCATGAAGAAGTGCAAGCAGCACGGTGTAAAGGCACTTATCGACGTTCACAGCCCTGCTTCACACAACTCCGGCCACAACTACGCTCTCTGGTACTATGAGCCCACTGCTGATGACTGCGGCGGTATGGCTACAGGTCACTTCTCTGAAAAGCAGATAACCTGGGATGACTGGATAGAGTCTCTCACATGGCTCGCTGAAAAATATTCCAACGATGATACTATCCTTGCCTACGACCTCAAGAACGAGCCTCACGGCAAGCGTATGTACGACGGAACTACCTGCCCTGCAAATATGGCAAAGTGGGACAACTCCACCGACAAGAACAACTGGAGATATTCTGCAGAGGAGTGCGCTAAGTCTATCCTTGCAGTAAATCCTCACGCTCTTATCCTCGTAGAAGGAATCGAGCAGTCTCCTATGATCAACAAGGGCTACACCTGGGATGATCCGGACAAGTTCAATCCTCAGCCCGGCGAGGAAAAATGGTACGGCGCATGGTGGGGCGGAAACCTCCGTGGCGTTAAGGACTATCCTGTACTCCCATCCTCATCTCAGATCGTATACTCTCCTCATGACTACGGCCCGTCCGTTTACAACCAGAGCTGGTTCCACCTCTTAGAGGATCCTACTGGAGGTGCTTTCAATACTCAGTCCCTCCTAGATGAATACTGGTATGACACATGGGCTTACATCAACGATAAGGACATCGCTCCCCTCCTCATCGGAGAATGGGGCGGACATATGAACGATAAGGCCAACCTCAAGTGGATGACTCTTCTCCGTGACTACATGATAGATCACCATATCAACCACACATTCTGGTGTATCAATCCTAACTCCGGTGATACCGGCGGACTTCTTGATTCAACATTTATGAACTGGGATGCTGATAAGTACGGCCTCTTCGAGGAATCCCTCTGGCAGACCTCCGGCGGTAAGTATATCGGTCTCGACCACCAGACTGCTCTCGGCGCAAACGGCCTTTCACTCGGCGCTTTCTATGCTTCAGGTGAAAAGAGCAACCTGGACGGCGGAAAGGGCGGCAATAAGATCGATCCTCCGACTCAGCCAACTACAAAGCCTACTCAGCCTACAACAGAGCCGGATCCCGGCGATGTTAAGTACGGTGATGCTGACTGCAACGGCGAGATCAAGATGAATGACGCTGTTCTCATAATGCAGTCTCTCTCCAACAGCGATAAGTACGGCGAGGACGGTACAGATCCGAGCCGCCTGACTTCTCAGGGCGCTAAGAATGCAGACTGCTTCGAGCCGGGTTCAGGAATCACTCCTTCCGATGCTCTGTCAGTTCAGAAATTCCTCCTGAACCTCACAGACCTCCCGGAGCGCTCAAAATAAGCCTTCATCTGATCGCAGGGCTGACTAAATTGTATAGGTAAGTTACTTGAGGGAAACCCTTTTGAAAAAGGGTTCTCCCTCAAACTCCCTTCCTAAAACTTTCAGTTTTAAATTTTCCCCAGATAGGGCGCACCCATGTATTACTACATGGGTGCGCCCTATCTGGGGAAAATTAAGATTAAAAGTCTTTGGAAAGGGGTTCGGGGAAGAACCTTTCCTCAGAAAGGTTTTCCCAGAGTAAACCACCTATGAAATTAAGCCGGCCTCACGATCAGGTGAAGGCTTTATTTTATGTCCTTTTTATTGAACACGCTGATTCCGAGGACAGTTGAAAGAATGATCATAACCAGTGAAGAAATTGGTATCCAGGAGATATGAATATAATCTTCCACTGGCATTAATTCAGAATTTCTCACATAGGCTTCGACATTATCTATCTGGAATGAAGGATTTAAATTCATCATCCACTCATTAATTGTATCGTTACTAATAAATAAAACCGGAAGCATAAGCATTCCAAGGATAATATAAAGCATTGCCGAGACAACTGTACCGCTGACGCCGCTCATCATCATACAGAACATAACTGTAAGAGATGTAAATGTCAGAAAGATGCAGAATGTGAGAAGTATACCCTTTATAGTCAACTCCATATCGAAATCAGAGCTGACACCAACTATAAGCTTTCCGATACCCAGAGTAACCAGCACATAAACTCCATAGATGATTATGGTGCCAAGCATAGAGGTGACCAAGTTGGAAAGGTAGATCATTGTTCTTGAATGGCCGCAGATGATCTTATTTCTGATGGTATTATTTGTATAATCCTGGCTGATGTATAGTCCGGCAGTAATACCGATCAGCATCGGAAGTAAGCCGCTCATCATAAATGGCATATTATCAACATGACCATTATTTTTATACGCTAAGAAAAGCATAAGAATACCGATGAAAATCGGGAAGCCTCCGCCGATTATAAAACGTTTTCTTAAAAATGCGCGGCGGAAATTTACTGAAAGAAGTTTAAGCAATTACGCCACCTCCTATCAGATTTATAAAGAAGCTCTCAAGGCTCTCATCATTCTGTGAAAGTCTCTGAACTATGCAGTTTCTCTTATTAAGCTCATTGACCAGCGGTGTAACGAAGAAGTCTCCGTATATCTCAGCTTCTGTGCCGGTTAAAACATTGTAGCCAAGGTTCATTTCTCTCAGCACCTCTTCGAGGGCTGCCATATTATCAACAGTGATACGGGCGGATTTCTGACATGATCTGTGAAGCTCCTCCGCACTCATCTCCTTCAGCACAACACCTCTGTCGATAAAGCCGTAATGTGTAGCCAGCTTTGAAAGCTCATCAAGGATGTGGCTGGAGATAAGGATAGTGATACCTCTCTGCTGGTTGAGATTGGTGAGAAGCTCACGCATCTCCATGATACCCTGTGGATCCAGGCCGTTAATAGGCTCATCGAGAACCAGAAGCTCCGGATCATTAATAAGCGAGAAGGCTATGCCAAGTCTCTGACGCATACCGAGGGAGAAGTTCTTTGCCTTCTTTTTACCGGTATTGCTAAGCTCTACCATTTTGAGGATCTCCTCGATATTATCAAAGGGCTTGCCAAGGATACGGCAAACCATGCGGAGATTTTCTCTTGCGCTCAGATCGGGGTATATTGAAGGCGTTTCAACAACCGCGCCAACCTTAGCTCTTTTTTCGTTTATTCCGCTATCCGAATACCCAACGCCGAAAATCGAATACGAACCGGAAGTAGGAGTATGCAGTCCGGTAACAACACGGATGAGTGTAGTTTTGCCGGCACCGTTACGTCCGACAAATCCATAAATTGACCCCTTTGGGACGTTTATGCTGACATTTTTCAGGATCTGAGATTTTCCGTAGTTCTTGCAGAGCCCTGAAGTTTGAAGAATGTATTCCATAATTGATCCTTATATCCTTTTATAAATTATATATTTAACAATCTTAGAAAACAGTTAAGCGGTCAGCCATAGTGACCGACCGCCTAAAGTCGTTATATCAGATTTTCAAATAATCAGAAATTATTCGTTGATCTTTGTAACAACGCCTGAACCAACTGTTCTACCACCCTCACGGATAGCGAAACGGAGTCCCTCTTCGATAGCGATAGGAGTGATGAGCTCAACGTCCATAGCAACGTTATCGCCAGGCATACACATTTCCTTATCAGCAGGAAGAGTTACAACACCAGTAACGTCTGTAGTTCTGAAGTAGAACTGAGGTCTGTAGTTGTTGAAGAAAGGAGTATGACGTCCGCCCTCTTCCTTCTTCAGAACGTAAACCTGACCAGCGAACTTAGTGTGTGGGTGGATTGAGCCGGGCTTACAAAGAACCTGTCCACGCTCAACCTGATCTCTTGTGATACCACGGAGGAGAGCACCTACGTTATCACCAGCCTCACAGAAGTCAAGAGTCTTTCTGAACATTTCAAGACCTGTAACAACTGTGTTAAGCTTCTCGTCAGAAAGACCAACGATCTCAACAGGCTCGTTTACGTTGAGCTTTCCACGCTCTACTCTACCTGTAACAACAGTACCACGACCAGAGATAGTCATTGTATCCTCGATAGGCATAAGGAAAGGCTTAGCATCGTCTCTCTCAGGGCTTGGGATGTACTCGTCAACAGCATCCATGAGCTCAAGGATAGGAGCGTAAGCAGGATCGTTGAGGTCATCTGGAGCCTCGAGAGCCTTAAGAGCAGAACCCTTGATGATAGGTGTATCATCGCCAGGGAAGTCATAGCTTGAGAGAAGGTCACGGATGTCCATCTCAACGAGCTCGAGGAGCTCTTCGTCGTCAACCTGATCAGCCTTGTTCATGAATACAACGATTGCAGGAACGCCAACCTGACGAGCGAGAAGGATGTGCTCTCTTGTCTGAGCCATAGGGCCATCAGAAGCAGCAACAACGAGGATAGCACCATCCATCTGAGCAGCACCTGTGATCATGTTCTTTACATAGTCAGCGTGGCCAGGACAGTCAACGTGAGCGTAGTGACGCTTGTCTGTCTCGTACTCAACGTGAGCTGTATTGATTGTGATACCACGCTCTCTCTCCTCAGGAGCCTTATCGATCATATCGTAAGCCTCGTACTGAGCCTGACCCTTCATAGCGAGAGTCTTTGTGATAGCAGCAGTAAGAGTTGTCTTACCGTGGTCAACGTGGCCGATTGTACCGATGTTAACATGGGGTTTAGTTCTTTCAAATTTAGCCTTAGCCATTGGAAAATTCCTCCTTAAATAAGAAATTCAGAAAACTGTATATATATTATACCAAATTACTTTGGTAAATTCAAGTGTTTTGGAGAAAAAATTTCTCCAAAGCACATGATTCTATTGTTTGTTTTCAAAAGAAAACTTTATTATGCACTTTCAAGCACCATACCGGATCAGAAGCGTCCGCCGCCTCCGCCTGAATGGCCGCCGGAAAGTAATCTGTATAACCAGTAAAGCATAACAGCAGCTTAGATCAGTTCTTAGCTCTGTTAGCCATGATCTTCTCAGCAATGCTCTTCGGAACTTCCTCATAGCTGTGGGGTTCCATTGTGTACTGGCCACGGCCCTGAGTGTTGGAACGAAGGTCACTTGTGTAACCGAACATTTCTGAGAGAGGAACGAGAGCGTCGACCTGGATAGAACCGGATCTGGACTCCTGTCCCTGGATCTGTCCACGACGGGAGCTGAGGTCACCGATAACAGTACCGAGGTACTCATCAGGAACGATAACAGCAACCTTCATAACAGGTTCCATAAGAACGGCATTTGCCTGCTTGAGAGCTTCCTTGAAAGCGATAGAGCCGGCGATCTTAAATGCCATTTCAGAAGAGTCAACTTCGTGGTATGATCCATCGTAGAGTTCAACCTTAACGTCAACAACTTCGTAACCAGCAAGGATACCAGCCTTCATTGCGCCCTGGATACCGGCGTCAACAGCAGGGATGTACTCCTTCGGGATAGAACCGCCGACAACAGCGTTTGTGAACTCATAGCCCTTACCGGACTCATTAGGATTAACTCTGATCTTAACGTGACCGTACTGACCAGAACCACCGGACTGCTTCTTGTACTTGTAATCGATATCTGCGCTGCCCTTGATTGTTTCCTTGTAAGCAACCTGAGGTGCACCAACGTTAGCCTCAACCTTGAACTCACGGAGGAGACGGTCAACGATGATATCGAGGTGGAGCTCACCCATTCCGGCGATGATAGTCTGACCTGTCTCTTCGTCTGTCCATGTCTTGAAAGTAGGATCCTCTTCAGCAAGCTTTGCGAGAGCGATACCCATCTTCTCCTGGCCAGCCTTTGTCTTAGGCTCGATAGCGAGCTGGATAACAGGCTCCGGGAATTCCATGGACTCGAGGATGATAGGATGCTTTTCATCACAGAGTGTATCACCTGTTGTTGTGTTCTTGAGACCAACAGCAGCAGCGATATCACCTGAGTAAACTGTAGTAAGGTCTTTTCTGTGGTTAGCGTGCATCTGAACGATACGTCCGAAACGCTCACGGTTATCCTTAGTTGCATTGAGAACGGAGTCGCCCTGGTTTACAACACCGGAATAAACACGGAAGAATGCAAGCTTACCAACGAACGGATCTGTAGCGATCTTGAATGCGAGAGCTGAGAATGGCTCGCTGTCGGAAGAAGGTCTTTCCTCCTCCTGCTCAGTCTCAGGATTTACACCCTTGATAGCAGGAACGTCGAGCGGTGAAGGCATATAGTCGATGATAGCATCGAGGAGCTTCTGAACGCCCTTGTTCTTGTAGGATGTTCCGCAAGTAACAGGAACCATGTGGTTAGCGATAGTTGCCTTTCTGATGCAGGTCTTGATCTCTTCCTGAGAGAGCTCACCTTCCTCGAAGTACTTCTCCATAAGAGCTTCGTCCTGCTCAGCAACGTGCTCAACCATCTCATCGTGGTACTTCTGAGCAAGTTCCTTCATATCCTCAGGGATGTCCTCAACACGGATATCCTTTCCGAGGTCATCGTAGTAAATGTAAGCTTTCATCTCAACGAGGTCGATGATACCTCTGAAGTCGTCCTCAGCACCGATAGGGAGCTGGATCGGAACGGCATTACACTTGAGTCTGTCCTTCATCATGTCGATAACACGATAGAAGTTGGCACCCATGATATCCATCTTATTTACATAAGCCATACGGGGTACCTTATAGTTATCAGCCTGTCTCCAAACGGTTTCAGACTGTGGCTCAACGCCGCCCTTAGCACAGAGAACTGTTACAGAGCCGTCGAGTACACGGAGTGAACGCTCAACCTCAACTGTAAAGTCAACGTGGCCGGGGGTGTCGATGATGTTAAGTCTGTGGCCTGCCCAGTAGCAAGTTGTAGCAGCAGATGTGATAGTGATACCTCTCTCCTGCTCCTGCTCCATCCAGTCCATAGTAGCGGAACCTTCGTGTGTTTCACCGATCTTGTGGTTAACACCTGTGTAGAAAAGGATACGCTCTGTGGTAGTGGTCTTACCTGCGTCGATATGGGCCATGATGCCGATATTTCTGGTATTTTCAAGTGAACAATCTCTTGCCATAATATCCTCCTTGGTCCATGATTACCAGCGGTAATGAGCGAAGGCCTTGTTAGCCTCAGCCATCTTGTGAGTATCGTCACGCTTCTTGCAAGCACCGCCTGTGCCGTTAAGTGCGTCGAGGATCTCACCAGCCAGTCTTTCCTTCATAGTCTTTTCGTTTCTCTCTCTTGAGTACTTAGTGATCCAACGGAGACCGAGAGTCTGACGTCTCTCAGGACGAACCTCCATAGGAACCTGATAAGTAGCACCGCCGAGACGGCGAGCCTTTACTTCAAGCTCTGGCATGATGTTTTCCATAGCCTGCTCGAACACCTCAAGAGCATCCTTGCCTGTTTTTTCTGCAACGAT
>JAAYBK010000376.1 GCA_012718885.1 Ruminococcus sp.
CTAAGGATGTGACAAATGTCATATTCATTTTCTGACAGATGACACTACAAATGCGCCGATGAGGGTGATATAATAATATCATAGAAAAAGCCCACACGATCACGAACAATGGAGGTAATATCATGGAAAACACTGTAGTTAAGATAGATAATCTCGTAAAGCGCTATGGACAGCTGATAGCTCTTGACCATTTCAGTCTCGAGATAAAGGAGGGAGAGATCTTCGGACTTCTCGGCCCCAACGGTTCAGGCAAGACCACAACGATAAACTGCCTTTTGTCGCTCCTTGCCTTCGACAAGGGCAGCATACAGATATTCGGCAGTGAGATGACTCCCGTCAGCTATGACATAAAGAAGGAGATCGGCATAATAATGCAGAACGTTGCGGTATTCGATGAGCTCACCGTATACGAGAACATCGATTACTTCTGCGGACTGTATATCACTGACAAGGCAAAGAAGAAGCAGTGCGTTGAAGAGGCCATACGCTTTGTAGGACTGGAGGATTTTGTGAAATTCTACCCCAAGAAGCTGTCCGGCGGCCTTCTAAGAAGACTGAACATCGCCTGCGGAATAGCTCACAAGCCGAAGCTGATAATCCTTGACGAGCCTACAGTTGCCGTTGATCCCCAGAGCAGAAACAAGATACTTGAGGGCATCTAGGAGCTTAACCGCAGCGGTGCTACAATAATCTACACCTCTCACTATATGGAGGAGGTTGAGCAGATCTGCACCCGTATCGCCATAATGGATAAGGGAAGAAAGATCGCCGAGGGCACGAAGGATGAGCTGAAGCGCATGATACGCAACACAGAGACAGTCACTATCGAGATCATTGGCCTGACTGATGAGGTGCTCAGCGAGTTTGCCGCCCTTCCTCATGTATACGATACAAAGTATGAAGACGGAAAGCTGTCTGTATACTGCTCCGGCGGAAAGCACAACCTCATACGCATAATGGATGTGCTCCGCAACAGGGATCTCAGCTTCGGAAGAGTATATTCCGAGCTGCCAACCCTGAATGACGTATTCCTTGAGATAACCGGCAAGGAACTCAGAGACAAGGAGGATTGACCATGTTCCTGCACAATCTGAAATATGAACTGCTCTCCTCGCTGAGAGTAAAGGATATAACGATATGGCTGATACTTTTTCCTGTTGCACTGGGACTGTTCTTCAAGATAGCCTTCGGAAACGTCTATGACAAGACTACGAAGTTCGATACCATACCTGTTGCGGTGGTGGAGGAAGCAGAGGATCAGACACTTCATTCAGTGCTTGACTCCATCGAGTCACAGGATGACCCTCTCCTTAAAGTTGAGTACACCGACAAGGAAAAGGCTGAGGAGCTGCTGCGTGACGGAAAGATCGAGGGCATACTGAATGCCGGCGAAAAGCTTTCTCTTACAGCTGCTGACTCAAATATGAGGACAACTATCCTCAGCTCCTTCATAAAGCAGTACAATTCCCGTCAGAGCATAATCAAAGACTGCGTTAAGAAGGATCCAACAAAGCTTCAGGAGGTCATCGATTCTTTTTCGGAGGAGACAGATGTACTCCGGGAGATACCTCTTTCAAACGGAAACACTGATTATATGACAGATTATTTCTATAATCTGATAGCGATGGTTGCACTCTTCGGTTCCATAACCGGTCTTCATATCACCATCAACAATCAGGCAAATCTCTCACCATTGGGCGCAAGGAAATGCTGCTCGCCTGCACCTAAGTCCATAAGTCTTGCAGCAAGTCTTTGCGGAAGCTACATCGTTCAGACCATATGTATGCTGTTCTGCGTTACATTTGTCCGGTTCGGCCTCAAGATAGACC
>JAAYBK010000377.1 GCA_012718885.1 Ruminococcus sp.
ATTTTCCTTCAATACTAGACAATAGTCTTTTATGGTTTGAAAAGGATGAGCTCAACGCTAAAATGTGTCTGCATCTGCGCTCAAATGATCTGCTCATTTATAAGGAATTTGCAAAAAACAAAAATGAAGCCTGGAATTCAGAAGATACATGGAAATATAAGGGTGACGGCTTTACCTGCTATGTCTGCCATTCCTTCGAATCTCCTATCAACAAGGAAATGTGGTCCTGCACAATATACCCGGACTATAATCCATACAGACAAATTTCTGTGTGGATAAAAGGCACCGATGACACTACCGCTAAGCAGATAGCAAGTTCAATAAAGCTGAAATAAACGGAGAATACGCATGAAAAAGGCAATAAAGATTTCCGGAATCGTTTTATTAACTGTCGTTATAATGTCCTCGGTCATCTGGAAAGAATTCTCAGACTACCTGATCCGCAGAAAGATCGAAAGGAAATACCCTGATACCTTTCAGGGATTGGGGAATTTCCAGTTTACCGGCGAGCCAGTTCCTGATGATTGGGAGGAAATATCCGGATACGGCCTGAAAATAAAGGTGCCGGGCAGTACCAGAGAGTATGAGTTCCCTCAAGTTGATGACAAGGAGTTCGATGATACCAGGATATATTTTTTCGGAAAAACTAAAAAATGGCAGGCAACCTTTTCAAAGCCATTGAAAAAAGGAGAAGACTATTACCGCTCATTATTCTCGGACTGCAATGAAGAGAAGCTTGAAAAGATGTTCAGTGCAATCAGCCGCAGAATGCCGAGGAATGGCTTTGAATACGCAAAGGCAATCAATTCCTTCACCCCAGACAATATAGACGAACGTCAGCGCGGAACAGCAAATCTCGTTGAATACTTTGCTGATATCGCTGACGGTATGCTCAGCATATATCCGGATCCCGTCCTTTATGAAAAGGACGACATTATTGGCTTTATCTATTCACCTCACAGTGAAACAGATATACGGCCAATAAGAATAATAGAGATCTACCCTAAAAAAGATCTCAACAAATGCTATTCGTTGGATCTGTATTATACCGGTATGGATCTCAACGAAGATACTTTACAGCTTATTTTAGAATCCATAGAGCTGGAGGATGAATAATATGAAAAAACAATATCTCGAAGCCGGAAAGATAGTCACAACTCACGGCATAAGAGGCGAAGTAAAGATAACACCATACACAGACGTTCCGGAGCTGCTCTGCGAGTTTGACAGACTGTTCATCGGCAAGGAGCATAAGGAAATAATCATCGAGCGCTCCCGTGTGTTCAAGAATACCGTCATTGCAAAGCTTGAGGGTATCAATACCCCGGAGGAAGCTGAAAAGCTCCGCAATAAGATACTCTATATGCACCGTGACGACCTTGAGCTGGATGAGGATACTTATTTTATACAGGACCTCATCGGAATGGAAGTCAGGGACGCTGACTCCGGTCAGGTATACGGCAAATTAGCTGACGTTATGCAGACCGGCGCAAACGATGTTTACGTCATAAAAGGCGATGACAAGGAGTACCTTGTACCGGCTATAGCCGATGTCATTGTCTCCACTGACCTTGAAAACGACATTATGACCATCCGACCTCTGGACGGACTATTCGACTGAAAGAAGGAATATCAATGAAACCGAACAAGATCATAAGTGCCGCCCTTATACTGGGCATCACATTTACATTTACAGGCTGCGGAAGTTCCGACAGCAGTTCAGCTTCATCCTCTGAAGCTTCATCTTCTGAAGCAAAGCCTGCCGGCTTCACAACAGCAGAGCTTGCCTCTAAAATATCCATAGACGGACATCAGCTCAAAACACCCATGACTTTCGCTGACCTCGGAGATGATTTCACCCTTGATTCATACGTTCAGGAAGGCGATCCGATCTCAATGATAAACATCTTCAACAATGACGGCATTGTATGCGCTTTAGGATACTATTGCAGTCCGGAAGAGGTCAACGAGAACAGAAACATTGACTGCATAATCTACACTGCCAACGATTTCAACAGGGGCGTTATCTCCATTGACGGATTCACAGCAAACGATAACGTTGAAAAGCTGGAGGAAAAGCTTGGAAAACCAGAAAGAGACGGAATATATTTTTATGAAGCTACTGACGGCGGAAAGCTGGAGGTAATTGATGTTTTGGGGAAAGTATCCTCTATAAACTTCTTCTTTGAACAGCCGGAGAAAAAATAAATATAAAGGAAAAACACCATGAACATAGAAATAGCAACCCTGTTCCCGGAAATGTGTGAAGCCGTTCTCGGCGAAAGCATTGTAGGAAGAGCCAGAAAAGCCGGAAAGATCAACGTTCACTGCCGGCAGATACGTGAGTATACACACGATAAACACCGCCGTGTGGACGACACTCCCTACGGCGGCGGCATGGGCATGGTAATGCAGTGCCAGCCTATATATGACTGCTATAAGGCAGTCTGTGACGATATGGGAGCTGTGCCGCATACTGTATATATGTCTCCTAAAGGAAAAGTCCTCACTCAGCAGAGAGCTGTTGAGCTTTCCCGGATGGACAATATCCTCATAATCTGCGGTCACTATGAAGGCGTGGATCAGCGTGTCCTTGACAAGATCGTCGACGAGGAGATATCAATAGGTGACTATGTGCTCACAGGAGGAGAACTACCGGCAATGGTCCTAACGGATGCTGTTGCAAGGATGTGTCCGGGAGTACTTTCCGACGAGGTCTGCTTCACAGAAGAAAGCATATACAGCGGCCTTCTGGAATATCCTCACTACACCCGCCCCGAGGTCTGGGAGGGTGAAGCTGTGCCGCCGGTACTGCTCACAGGCCACCATAAAAACATCGAGACCTGGAGGCATGAACAAAGCCTTGAGATAACTCGTGAACGCCGACCGGATCTCTATGAAAAGTATGAAAGCAGTCAGGAATGACTGCTTTTTAAAAAAGTCAAAAATGGTCAGCCATTTTTTGCTGTCAATATCTATAAAAGAAATATATATGTATATAAAATAACTATAAACAGGTTGTATAATAGCAAAACCTCTTTCCGTTTAGAAAAAATAAACATAATCTAACGTTGAATCTTAGATAACATTACCAAAGGATTTGAGGATTTTTTGTAGTAATTATGAACAAGCAGGGTAAGAAAATCCCTCTCCGATTTAATCTAAATGTAGAATTTAATGAAAACTCGGGAAATATGCTGAGAAATCCGTTGACTATGCGAAATTTAGAAGGTATAATTATATCAGCAAAGAAAAATTGCACCCACTTCTTACAGCTTAAAGAATAGAAAGCTGACACTACAGAGAATAGGAGAGTTGTATATGTTTGTCAGAGAAGTAATGGTTAAGAATCAGGTTGGACTTCACGCAAGACCTGCAACCTTCTTTATTCAGAAGGCTAATGAGTTCAAGTCATCCATCTGGATCGAAAAAGAAGAGCGCAGAGTTAACGCAAAGAGTCTCCTCGGCATACTTTCACTGGGTATCGTCGGAGGAACAAACGTTAAGGTCATCGCTGACGGTGCTGATGAAAAGGCTGCTGTTGATGCTCTTATCGATCTCGTTGACAGTGGTTTCAGCGAGGAAAACAGATAATTTTTACTTAAAACACTGGGGCGTTACAGATGTAACGCCCATTTTGTTATATTCATTCCCCGAGATATTCAGCCATGCTCTCGGCAAAAATACCGTATCCCCTCGTTGGATCAGCCACAAATACATGAGTGACGGCGCCTATAAGCTTTCCGTTCTGTATTATCGGGCTTCCGCTCATCCCCTGAACTATGCCTCCGGCCTTTTCAAGGAGACGGCTGTCGGTTATCCTTATAACCATATCCTTCCCCGGAGAATCATTGCTCAGATCTACCTTTTCTATCTCAATAGAATACCGCTCCGGCAATGAGCCCTCTACAGAAGAATATATCTCGGCTTCGCCCGCAGTTACTTCCTGCCGATAGCCCATCGTGAACTCCTCACGATCCTCTGTCAGCCCTGCAAGTGCCTCATCACCGAGCCTGCCGAAGATGCCGCAGCGACTGTTGCGGTACAGTGTTCCAAGAGGGCGGCCGTTCATGAATCTTCCCCGAAGCTCGCCGGGTATCCCCTTTTCTCCCCGCCGAACATCGGTTATATCCACGGGTACTGCCTCTCCGCTCTGAAGAGGTACGAGCTCTCCGGTGTCAGAATCGCAGATAGGATGTCCAAGACCGGCAAATTCACCTGTGGATCTGTTTATGAATGTCATTGTTCCTATACCGGCCACACTGTCACGCACCCACATACCGCAGCGCCAGCAGTCCGACATCCGGGAGTAGACCGGTTCAAGCTCCGCTGTGAACTCCTCTCCGTCACGCTCAACTGTCATTTCAACAGGCTTTCCGCCGCTTCCGGATATGATCTCCTGAAGCCCTGCGTTGGAAAGCACCTCTTTTCCGCCGGCAAGCTTTATGATGTCGCCTTCCTCTATGCCGGCTTTTTCAGCAGGACATACCGTTTCTCCGCTGGCTGCTGTCACATCACCGAGCTCAGTCACCATAACTCCGTCCATTAGCAGCTTTATGCCGAAGGGCATACCACCTGCCGCAAGAACAGGAGGCTCAGCTTCACGGACGCTGACCGTCTTCACCGGCACTGCACCGAAAAGCGAAAAGGTCACATTCCTGGTTTCAGATGGGCCGGCAGGAACTTCTGCCTCAGAGCAGCTCAGCTCGGGATATTCCGCTATCCTCACCTCGCCGGACGGAACAGCCGTCATGGATGAGGGCAGCTTTCCGGAATAATATCCGGCAGCAGCGAATATTCCTGCTATACCGGCAGATAATACTGCCGCAGATGTTTTCAATACGATTTTTCTGATATCCATTTCTATCCTTTCAGGAGCTTTGCGCTCCGTATATATTATCCTCATTCTGTTAGGCGATATTAATGAAAAAATGTGTCTCGCAGAAGTGAAATGTTTCCCACAGGAGATTTTTTCCAATGAAAAAGATAAAAAGGCCCCTGCGCTCTAAACAGAAGCCCTCCATGACCGCCCTTAAGGTCATACTCTTGGTGCTTACCGCTGTATATCCGGTCTTTATGACTATGCTCACCGGCGCAGGCATCATCAGCAACCGCTCAAGCTACGGCAGTACGATCACATTCTACGGAGTATGCCTGATAGTGTCCGGCGCAGTCATGACTGCCGCCGCAGTGCTCTGTATGTCCCGGAGGAGCACTCCCAACCTCATTGCCGCTCCTCTTTCCGGAGCCGGATTTGCCCTCTGTATGGCAGTGCTTGTCCGCCTCATCAGACACGCCGAATCCGCCGGTTGGACCGGTATCGCAAAGTACGAGGGCGTTCCGGTCAGCGATATGTACAGGACCCGCATCGGACCGGTCACAGTCCCGTTCCTGCTGACTGTCCTTATAGCCGCTTTGCAGTACTTTTCCTACGATTGCAGTGAGGAGCGCAGGATCAGAAGAAAACACCGGCTCGAAAAGGAAAACCAACCTGCTCCATCCATAATCGGCGACGATGAGAAATAAGAGTCCTGCATATCTGTTATTGCCTGAATATCCGGCTTTATTCACATTTTTCTTGGCAGGCTCTTGACAAAGCCCGTAAAATGATGTATAATCATTTTACATTGAAAAAGCTATGAAGGGAATAAAGCTTATATCATGTCTTCACAGAGAGCTGCCGGAGGGTGAAAGGCAGTATGCAGATATGAGACATAACTCCTCCCCGAGCTTTCAACCCAACGAAGCATATTCCGCTTCAAGTAGGCTTGAACGGGCTCTCCCGTTACAGAGATATGCGTTGATCCGACGCAGATGAGTGGGTGTTCTTACACCAAGAAGAGTGGTACCACGGAGTATATTCGCAGCTTCGTCTCTTCCATGCATTGCATGGGAGAGATTTTTTGTTTTACCATAAAATGACAGAACGGATCAGAATGGAGGAAGGTTTATGAAAAACTTCAGCAAATATACGAGACAATTCTTTGAAGCTCCCAGAACCGGTATGAAATGGGCAGAAAAATCTTATATAGACAAAGCTCCTGCATGGTGCAGCGTTGACCTGAGAGACGGAAATCAGGCTCTCATAACTCCTATGAGCCTGGGTGAAAAAATGGAATTCTTCCGGATGCTGGTCAATATAGGCTTCAAGGAAATAGAGATCGGCTTCCCGGCTGCTTCGGAGACTGAATATGACTTCTGCCGCACCCTTATCGAGGAGAATCTCATCCCTGATGATGTCACTATACAGGTGCTCACACAGTCCCGTGAGCATATAATCGCAAAGACATTTGAAGCGCTGAAGGGCTGCAAGAACGCTATCGTTCACCTCTACAATTCAACATCTGCCGCCCAGCGTGAGCAGGTATTCTGCAAGAGCAGACAGGAGATCATCGATATCGCCGTGTCAGGTGCTGAACTCTGCAAGAAATACCGTGAAAAGCACCAGGGGAATATCTGCTTTGAATACTCTCCCGAAAGCTTCACCGGCACTGAACCGGATTTTGCCCTGGAGATCTGCAACGCCGTTCTTGATATATGGAAACCTTCTCCCGAGGACAAGGTCATAATCAATCTGCCGGTAACTGTCCAGCTCTCCATGCCCCATGTCTACGCCAATCAGGTGGAGTATATGTGCGAGAACCTGAAATACCGTGAGAACGTCATCGTATCCCTCCACCCCCACAACGACCGGGGCTGCGCTGTTGCAGATACGGAAATGGGCCTCCTTGCAGGTGCAGACCGTGTGGAAGGCACTCTCTTCGGAAACGGCGAGCGTACAGGCAATGTGGACATAATCACCCTCGCTATGAATATGTTCTCACAGGGCATTGATCCGAAGCTGGATCTCAGCAATATCCCTGAGATAACCGAGCTCTATACCCGTGTAACAGGTATGAACGTGAACGAGCGCCAGCCATATTCGGGAAAGCTGGTATTCGCCGCATTCAGCGGCTCACATCAGGACGCTATCGCAAAGGGAATGAAGTGGCGTGAGAGCCACGGCAGCAGCCAGTGGAACGTCCCCTATCTGCCTGTTGACCCGGAGGATATCGGCAGGGAATACTCCGCAGACGTTATCCGTATCAACAGCCAGTCCGGAAAGGGCGGCATAGGCTATATCCTCGAAACACGCTTCGGCTATGACCTGCCGAAAAGGATGCGTGAGGAGCTTGGATATATCGTCAAGAACGTTTCCGACCGCAAGCACAAGGAGCTCCTCCCGGACGAGGTCTTCGACATCTTCAGAAACAACTATGTGGATATAACTTCTCCCATTAACATCACTGAAGTGCATTATGTACAGCGAAACGGTATCGAGGCAACCGTAAGCCTTACATATAACGGCAGGCACGCCTCCGCTACAGACACCGGAAACGGTCGTCTTGACGCTGTGAGCAACGCTATCCGCTCGTATACAGGACTGGACTTCAGCATCAACACCTACACCGAGCACGCTCTTGAGGAGGGCTCCGCTTCAAAGGCCGTGTCCTATGTGGAGATAATAAGCGCCGGAAAGAGCTTCTGGGGTACCGGTATCGACAACGATATCATCACATCTTCCATCAAGGCTCTCGTCAGCGCAGTGAATAATATGATATCCGCCTGAAATCATGCACAAATACCGCTGTTGAAAACCTCGGTATCTCTTAATATATGACAAAAAGATACGCTCCTTATTGATTTTATTTCGATAAAGTGATACAATACTATTATATTATCAGTAAGGAGCGAGGTATAATGAGATCGGTATATATTTCATCCGGTATCGTCATTATAATAGGCGCAGTCACCAACGTCTCTGACTGCAGTCTCGGTTCATTCTGCCCGAATGGCGCTCTTGCTTGATATATGTACTTCTGTATCTTTGAGCAATGAAGCTTTACCCTCCGGCGGAATGTCCGGAGGTTTTTTATTTGTCAGGGACGTAAACAAATTCGATAACAAAGATTTTACATAAAGGATAATGATAATATGTTGATTTCAGGAGCTAAGATCGTTGTCGAGACCCTCATCGAGCAGGGCTGCGACACTGTTTTCGGTTATCCCGGCGGACAGGTTATAAAACTCTTCGATGAGCTTTACCTCTGCCGTGACCGTATAAACCACATCCTGACCGCCCATGAACAGGGCGCTTCACACGCAGCAGACGGATATGCAAGAGCTACAGGCAAGGTCGGCGTTGTCATAGCAACATCAGGCCCGGGTGCTACAAATCTGGTAACAGGCATCGCTACAGCATATCTGGACTCAGTACCCATGGTAGCCATAACCGGTAACGTTCCATGCAGCCTTATCGGCCGTGACAGCTTTCAGGAAGTGGACATCGTAGGCGTTACAATGCCTATCACAAAGCACAACTTCATCGTAAAGAATATAACTGAGCTTGCAGATACCCTCAGAATGGCCTTCAAGATCGCTAAATCAGGCCGTCCGGGACCTGTGCTCGTAGATATACCGAAGGATATCCAGGTGGCTCAGTGCGAATTCGAGCCCAAGAATCAGCCGGTGATCCCTGCTCCTATCCCCTTTGCTCCGGATGATAAGCTGGAAAAGGCTGCGGAGCTCATAAATGCCGCAGAAAGGCCTTACATATACTTCGGCGGAGGAATAATAACCGGAAAAGCCTCCGGAGAGCTGATAGCTCTGGCAGAGAAGATAGACGCTCCTATGGGCTGCTCTCTCATGGGACTTTCCGCTGTTCCCTCAGACCATCCGCTTTTCCTCGGTATGCAGGGTATGCACGGGCACTTCGCCTCCTCTATCGCTGAGGACGAAGCAGACCTCGTGATCGCTCTCGGCGCAAGATTCAGCGACAGAGCTACCGGCAATAAAAAGCGCTTCGCACAGAATTTCAAGATAATCCACATAGATATAGACGGCGCAGAGCTGCATAAGAATATCTCCGCAGATCTGGGCATAAAGGGCGATATCAAAGATGCTGCCGCAAGACTCACCGAGCTTGCAGAGGCAAAATCACATCCTCAGTGGCATCAGCGCATCTCAGAGCTCCGCAGTGAGGAAAAGCTCCGCACTGAAAAGGCTCTTCAGGCTTCATACCAGAAGAGCTGTGAGAATTGCAGCACTTCCTGCGGCAATAACAGCCTGACCACTGAGCAGAAGCTCCGCCCTTACGATATAATCGACATTATCAGCGCTCATGCAGGCGATTCTGTAGTCGCTACTGATGTAGGACAGCATCAGATGTGGGCTGCTCAGAGATATCCTCTGAAAAAGCCAAGGACATTCCTCACCAGCGGCGGCCTCGGCACTATGGGCTTCGGAATGGGAGCTGCTATAGGCGCTGCAATAGCTACAGGAAAGCATACCGTCCTCTTCACCGGTGACGGAAGCTTCGGCATGAACCTCAACGAGCTGGCAACAGCCGTTTCTCAGAATATTCCGCTGGTAATAGTTATAATGAACAACGGCGTTCTCGGTATGGTTCGTCAGTGGCAGACGCTCTTCTTCGACAAGCACTACTCCAATACCACTCTCGCCCGTCAGACTGATTTCGTCAAGCTGGCAGAGGCCTTCGGTGCAAGGAGCACAAGAGTCTTCTCAAAGGACGAGCTTGAAAAGGCCGCAGCAGAAGCCTTCGCCTTTAACGGCACATACGTTATCGACTGCGCTGTTGACTGCGATGAGTTCGTACTGCCGATGCTGCCTCCCGGCGGATCGATAGACGACATTATCACAGATATCAAGTGAGGTGAACATTATGGATCAGTATGTTATCGGAGTTATCGTTTCCAATGTTTCGGGCGTTCTCTCAAGAGTATCCGGAATGTTTACCAGAAGAGGCTTCAACATCGACTGTCTCACCGTCGGAGAGACTGAGTCCAGCGGCTTCTCACGCATAACCGTTGCCTTCAGAGGCGATGACGAGATCAAGGAACGTATCGTACAGCAGCTCCAGAAGCTCCACGATGTTAGAGAGGTGGAGGTGCTCAACAGGAACGAGACTGTAATACGTGAGCTTCTTCTCATAAAAGTGAGAAACAAGACCGAAACCAGACAGGATATCATGACAGCCGTTGAGATATTCCGCTCAAAGATCGTTGACTACTCTCCAACAGCTCTTGTATGTGAGCTCACCGGTGAGACCTCAAAGATCGATGCCTTCATAGAGCTGCTCAAGCCCTACGGCATTATGGAAATGTGCCGCACAGGCATCGTCGCTATCGAACGAGGCGACAACTGCCTTAAAACTGTTAAATAATTCGGGATGAAGGTCTGACCTTAGTTCCAAATTAAAATATATCATATTCTGAAAAGGAGTAAACTACAATGGAAAATACTGCAAAGGTTTTTTATGAACAGGACTGCGATCTTTCGCTTCTTTACGGCAAGACAATAGCCGTTATCGGCTACGGCAGCCAGGGTCACGCTCACGCTCTCAACGCTAAGGAATCCCTCGGCGACAAGGGCAGAGTTATCATCGGTCTCTATGAGGGCTCTAAGTCATGGGACAAGGCTGTAAAGCAGGGCTTCGAGGTATTCACTGCTGCTGAGGCTGCTAAGCAGGCTGATATCATCATGATACTCATCAACGATGAGAAGCAGGCTGAGCTCTACAAGAAAGATATCGAGCCCAACCTTGAGGCAGGCAATATGCTCATGTTCGCTCACGGCTTCAACATCCACTTCGGCTGCATCGTTCCTCCTGCTGACGTTGACGTTACAATGATCGCTCCTAAGGGACCTGGCCATACTGTAAGAAGTGAATATCAGGCTGGCAAGGGTGTTCCTTGTCTCGTTGCTGTTCATCAGGACGCTACCGGCAAGGCTAAGGAAATGGCTCTCGCTTACGGTCTCGCAATCGGCGGTGCCCGTGCAGGCGTTCTTGAGACTACATTCAGAACTGAGACTGAGACTGACCTCTTCGGTGAGCAGGCTGTTCTCTGCGGCGGTGTATGTGCTCTTATGCAGGCTGGTTTCGAGACTCTCGTTGAGGCTGGCTACGATTCGAGAAATGCTTACTTTGAGTGTATCCACGAGATGAAGCTCATCGTTGACCTCATCTACCAGAGCGGCTTCGCAGGCATGAGATACTCTATCTCCAACACTGCTGAGTACGGCGACTATGTAACAGGTCCTAAGATCATCACTGAGGAAACAAAGAAGACCATGAAGCAGGTACTCAAGAACATCCAGGACGGCTCATTCGCTAAGGAGTTCCTCCTCGATATGTCAAGCGCTGGCTCACAGGTACACTTCAAGGCTATGAGAAAGCTCGCTTCCGAGCATCCTTCCGAGAAGGTCGGCGAAGAGATCAGAAAGCTCTACAGCTGGAACAACGAAGAGGATAAGTTCATCAATAACTGATTACCTTTCAGGATGTAAATATACATACTTCTCCCCGCCCAGACCGGGCGGGGAATGAAGTATATACACAAAAAAGAGCAGATGCGGATAATATCCGCACTTCAGTGGATACGGCGTGTATTATCCGCACCTGTTCAGAAACTATAGAGATTTTTATTATGAGGTGATAACTATGAGCGGAAATTTTTTCTGTGAAGGAGTTGAAAAAGCGTCACAGCGTTCGCTTTTCAATGCTCTCGGATTTACTAAAGAGGAGATGAACCGTCCCCTCGTCGGCATCGTTTCATCGTACAATGAGATAGTGCCCGGACATATGAACATAGATAAGATCGTTGAAGCTGTAAAGCTGGGCGTTGCCATGGGCTGAGGTACTCCTGTAGTATTCCCTGCAATCGCAGTATGCGACGGTATCGCTATGGGTCATACAGGCATGAAATACTCCCTCGTTACCCGTGATCTCATCGCAGATTCCACAGAATGTATGGCTCTCGCTCATCATTTTGACGCTCTCGTTATGGTACCTAACTGTGACAAGAACGTTCCCGGACTTCTTATGGCTGCCGCACGTATAAACGTTCCGACAATATTCGTAAGCGGCGGTCCTATGCTCGCAGGCCACGTTAAGGGCAAAAAGACAAGCCTTTCATCCATGTTCGAGGCTGTAGGCGCTTATACTGCCGGAAAGATGTCTGCTGAGGACGTTGAGGAATTCGAGAACAAGACCTGTCCTACCTGCGGTTCATGTTCAGGTATGTATACCGCAAACTCCATGAACTGCCTTACAGAAGTCCTCGGTATGGGACTCAAGGGCAACGGTACTATCCCCGCTGTATACTCCGAGCGTCTGAAGCTGGCTAAAATGGCTGGTATGCAGGTAATGGAGCTCTACAGAAAGAACATCCGCCCGCTTGATATAATGACAGAAAAGGCCTTCTATAATGCTCTTACAGCAGATATGGCTCTGGGCTGCTCAACAAACAGTATGCTCCACCTGCCGGCTATCGCAAACGAGTGCGGCATTGAAATAAATCTTGATATGGCAAATGAGATAAGCGCAAAGACTCCTAACCTCTGCCACCTTGCTCCTGCCGGCCATACATATATGGAGGATCTCAATGAAGCAGGCGGCGTTTACGCCGTTCTCAACGAGCTCAGCAAAAAGAATCTCATCAACACCGACTGCATGACCTGCACAGGAAAAACTGTGGGCGAGAATATCAAGGGCTGCGTAAACCGTGACCCGGAGACTATCCGTCCTATCGATGATCCGTATAGCCAGACCGGCGGAATCGCCGTACTCAAGGGCAATCTTGCTCCTGACAGATGTGTTGTAAAGAGAAGCGCCGTTGCTCCGGAAATGCTGGTACACAAGGGACCTGCCCGTGTATTCGACAGCGAGGAGGAGGCTATCAAGGTCATCTACGAAGGCGGTATCAAGGCCGGAGATGTTGTTGTTATCCGCTATGAGGGTCCTGCCGGCGGTCCGGGAATGAGAGAGATGCTCTCACCCACATCCGCTATACAGGGCGCAGGTCTTGGCTCTACAGTTGCCCTCATCACCGACGGAAGATTCTCCGGCGCTACCCGTGGTGCTGCTATCGGACACGTTTCGCCGGAGGCTGTAAACGGCGGTACTATCGCCTATGTCAAGGACGGCGATATCATCTCAATAGATATCCCCAACTACTCCATTACCCTTGAAGTATCCGACGAGGAGCTTGAGGAGCGCAGAAAGACTATGCCTATCAAGCGCAAGGAAAATATCACAGGCTACCTCAGACGCTATGCTCAGCAAGTATCATCTGCCGACAAGGGCGCTATAATCAACAGAAAGTAACGGAAATTAGCCCGCCGAAGGAGAATACATATGAAGGTTCTGATAAGACAGGCTGTGCCGGAGGACGCTGCGGCTCTTCTTAAGATATACGCCTACTACGTGAAGAATACTGCGATAACCTTTGAATATGAAGTTCCCACAGAGGAGGAGTTCAGACAGCGTATCGCAGATACTCTTGAAAAATATCCTTTCGTTATCGCAGAAACAGAAGGCGTTCCTGTAGGATACGCCTACGCAGGCCCCTTCAAGGGACGCAGAGCCTATGACTGGTCCGCAGAACTGGCTGTATATGCCGACAAAAATTTCCAGAACTGCGGCATAGGAAAGCTGCTTTATACTGAGCTTGAAGAAATACTCTCAAAAATGGGCGTTACCAATCTCTATGCCTCCATAGCCGTACCCGAAGAGGACGACGAATACCTCACAAAGAACAGTATTGGCTTCCACAGGCATATGGGCTATGAGAATGTGGGACATTTCCACAAGTGCGGCTACAAATTCGGACGCTGGTACGATATGGTATGGGCTGAAAAGATCATCGGCAGCCATTTCAGCAATCAGCCAGAAATAGTCAACTACAACAACATAAAAAAGAAATAATAAGCGCCGAAGGCGACAAATAATGGGTTTCCAAAGGGATGCTCATCCCTTTGGCAGAGGGGTGTGCGAGGGGAGACAGCGTCTCCCCTGAAAAGCAGGACTGCGAGCACAGCTATGCAGTCCGGACGCTTTCTGCATTTCCCCCGGCTTGACCGGCAAATAATTCTTTTTAAAGGAATGATATTCATGGCAATGACAATGACCCAGAAGATCCTTGCAGCTCATGCCGGACTTGGCTCCGTAAAGGCAGGCGACCTTATCCTCGCCGGTCTTGACCTTGTCCTCGGTAACGATATCACCTCTCCGGTGGCTATCCGGGAGTTTGCAAAGTTCGGCAAAGACAGCGTGTTCGACAAAAACAAAGTCACAATGGTCATGGACCACTTCGTCCCCAATAAGGACATAAAAGCTGCTGAACAGTGCCGGATGTGCAGGGACTTCTGCGACGATAAGGACATCACTCATTTCTTCGATGTGGGAGAAATGGGCATAGAGCACGCCCTGCTGCCGGAAAAAGGTCTTGTCACTGCCGGTGATCTCGTCATAGGAGCGGACTCACACACCTGTACCTACGGCGCTCTCGGAGCCTTTTCCACAGGAGTTGGCTCTACAGATATGGCCTGCGGAATGGCTATCGGCAAGGCTTGGTTCAAGGTGCCGTCCGCAATGAAGATAGTCCTCACCGGAAGACTTGGCAGATATGTCTCCGGCAAGGATGTTATCCTCCATATCATCGGCAAAATAGGCGTTGACGGTGCTCTGTACAAGTCTATGGAGTTCACCGGCGAAGGCCTTTCCTCCCTTTCTATGGCCGACCGCCTCTGTATCGCAAATATGGCTGTAGAAGCAGGCGCAAAGAACGGCATATTTGAGGTGGACGATATCACTCTCAGCTATATCCGTGAGCACGGAGCTGCTCAGCCTGTGATATACTCCGCAGATCCTGATGCCGTATACGATGAGGTCATCAACATCGACCTCTCCGAGATAGAGCCTACAGTGGCTTTCCCCCACCTTCCCGGAAATGCAAGAACATTCAGCGAGATAGGTGATATTAAGATAGATCAGGTAGTCATCGGCTCCTGCACCAACGGCAGGCTCGAAGACCTGCGTATCGCAGCAGAGATACTCAAAGGCCGCAAGATCGCTAAAAACGTCAGAACGATCATCATCCCCGCAACTCAGCGGATATACCTTGAGGCTATGGAGGAAGGACTTCTCAGGATCTTCATCGAAGCCGGAGCTGTTGTCTCAACTCCTACCTGCGGCCCCTGTCTCGGCGGATATATGGGTATACTCGCCGCCGGAGAAAAAGCTGTTGCCACTACCAACAGGAACTTCGTGGGACGTATGGGACACGTTGATTCAGAGGTCTACCTGGCAAGCCCTGCAACTGCCGCAGCAAGTGCTGTAACAGGCAGGATATCAGATCCACGGGAGGTAATTGGCGTATGAAATATACCGGAAATATCATAAAATACGGTGACAATGTTGATACCGACGTTATAATCCCTGCAAGATACCTTAACACCAGCGACCATGCTGAGCTGGCATCACACTGCATGGAGGATCTGGACAAGACCTTCGTCAGCCGTGTACAGCAGGGAGATATAATTACTGCCGGCTGGAATTTCGGCTGCGGTTCATCCCGTGAACACGCTCCCATTGCCATAAAAGCAAGCGGTATATCCCTTGTTATCGCCAAGAGCTTTGCACGTATATTCTACCGCAACGCTATTAATATCGGCCTTGCTATCGTGGAGTGTCCTGAGGCAGCCGATGGTATCTCCGAGGGAGATAAGGTGGAGGCTGACCTGGATAGCGGCATGATCCGTGACCTTACTACAGGAAAAGAATACAGGACTGCTCCCTTCCCGGAGTTCGTCCAGAGGATAATCGAAAACGGCGGACTTATGGAGGCTGTGGCAAAGGGGATCATAAAGTAAAGGAGCGATTTTATGGAATTCAGCATAGCATTGTTAAAAGGCGACGGTATAGGCCCTGAGATAGTGGACAGTGCCGTGGCGGTACTGGAAAAAACAGCAGCTAAGTTCGGACATAGATTCAGCTTCACTCCATATCTTATCGGAGGATGCGCCATTGACGAGACCGGCATCCCCCTTCCTCCGGAGACAATAGAGGGCTGTCTCGCTTCGGACAGCGTCCTCCTCGGAGCAGTGGGCGGCCCGAAATGGGACGATCAGCCCGGAAACAACCGGCCGGAAAAAGCACTCCTGGGAATACGCTCAGCGCTGGGGCTTTATACCAATCTCCGCCCGGCGAAGCTGTATCCTGCACTTCGTTCAGCCTCACCGCTGAAGGATGAGGTCATAGGAAAGGGCTTCGACATAATGATAGTACGTGAGCTGACCGGAGGCATATACTTCGGCGACCGTGGCTACCGTGAGGGCAGATACGGTCAGGAGGCCTTCGACACCGAGGCCTACAGCGTTACCGAAATAGAGCGTATAGGCCGTGCAGCCTTTGAATCGGCCATGAAGCGCAGCAGGCGTGTGTGCAGTATCGACAAGGCAAATGTCCTTGAATCCTCACGGCTCTGGCGCAAAACTATGCACGAGCTCTCCGGGAAATATCCGGAGGTGCAGTACAGCGATATGTTCGTGGACAATGCCGCAATGCAGCTTGTCCGTGATCCCGGACAGTTCGATGTCATCGTGACTTCAAATATGTTCGGAGATATACTCTCCGACGAGGCCTCGCAGATAACCGGCTCCATAGGTATGCTGGCTTCCGCTTCACTGGGAGAGACAACAAGAGGGATGTATGAGCCCATACACGGCTCTGCTCCGGATATAGCCGGACAGAACAAGGCCAATCCCATTGCGACCATACTCTCCGGAGCAATGATGCTGAGATATTCCTTCGGGCTTTCCGCAGAGGCTGACGCTATCGAAAGTGCAGTGGATACAGTGCTCAGCGCAGGGTGGCGCACCGCTGATATACTCGGCAGTACGGACGGTACTCCGCTTACCTGCACGGAGATGACAGAAAAAATAATCGAGGTGCTTTGATAAATGAATCAGAAGATACAGACACTCTGCCGCAAGCGTGACCTGCTGGTGATATTCAGGGGGCTTGCTCAGGACGAATGTTTCCGCAGACTTATGGTGCTTCTCGGCTCTGACAGTGAAGATCAGTCAAACTTTATGGCTGACTACTCGGATTTTGTCACCGAGCTGTACAACAGCGGAACTGCTGATCTGGCTGAACATCTGCTGAAGATAACTCTCGAGGACGAGAATATCTATGTTACAAATTCAGCCAAGGGAAAAGCTGCGTCACTTCCGGTACAGGAGTGCCTGATGCACGAGCTGAAATTCATACAGGAACTCTCTGAGCTCACTCCGGAGGATTTCACAGAGGATATGGAATATGACGAGTATATCCCACGCTGGGAGAATTCTCAGGTGGATATCATCGGCAGCTACATGGAAAGGGTACAGCTCATAGGCAAATTCGGCTACGGAAAATTCGCACGCCATAAGATGTTCGTTGTAAGAGAAGGCTGCCTTGTACCGGTAAAATTCCCGGATCCGCAGAAGCTGTCCGATCTCTACGGCTATGAGCGTGAGCGCAAGGCTGTTGAGGATAACACTCTTGCTCTCCTCAGCGGAAAGCCCGCTCAGAACGCCCTGCTCTACGGTGACGCAGGCACTGGCAAATCCTCTACGGTAAAGGCTCTCGTCAACGAGTACGCTGACCGTGGACTCAGGCTCATTGAGATGACCAAGGAGCAGCTGAAAGAGATACCTGAGATAATAGGTCAGATCTGCGAGGATCCGCTGAAGTTCATAATCTTCATCGATGATCTTTCCTTCACCTCCGGCGAGGACTGCTTCGGAGCGCTGAAGGCAATGCTGGAGGGCTCTGTTTCGGCAAGAGCAAAGAATACCGTCATTTACGCCACAAGCAACCGCCGCCACCTTGTCCGTGAATCCTTCTCGGACCGTGAGGGCGATGACATACACCGCAACGATACCATGCAGGAGACACTTTCGCTCTCTGCCCGGTTCGGACTGAGAGTGAATTTCAGCCGTCCGGATAAGAAAACATTCACTTCCATAGCCTCTGAGCTTGCAAAGAGCAAGGGCATCACCATGCCGGAAGAAGAGCTTGCTCTCAAAGCAGAGCAGTTCGCTATTTCCTCCGGAAACGGCCGTTCGCCAAGAACTGCAAAGCAGTTCGTGGATCAGCTGCTCAGTGAGAAATAAATACTGTCTTAAGTATTTCTTAATCAGAAACATGATATAGTACCAATGGAGGAGCATTACTCTTCCGTTAACTGTATATTAAAATTTATTTATTGGAGGACTACCATGAAAAAACTTTTAGCTACATTATGTGCACTCACACTCACACTTTCACTTGCTGCCTGTGGGGATAAGGACAGCAGCTCGGAGAAGAACAGCAGCAAGAGCAGTTCTGCTTCATCAAAGGATGAAAGCAGCAGCAATATCACTCCGGAGCAAGAAGCCGAAGTCTTTGAAGAGATCGCAAGAACATATACTGTCAGCGGATACACATCATCCGGTGATGTTCCCGAAAAATTCAAAGACATGGAAAAATATAAGGATAAACTCAATGAAGAGGGCGGAGTTACCATAACCAAAGACGGGGTACTTCATATTGACGGAGAAGAATATCAGCTCACAGCACAAAAGGTCGAATACAATCCTAAATACGAATATGAAGGCAAAACGATAACCTGCGGTGTGACCGGCTGTGACTTTTCACTCAAAGGCTTTGAACACAATATAAATACCGTTTCAAAAGACTATGAAGGCTATGCTGCACTGAATTATTGGGAATTTCCTTCTTATACTGAGTATGACGGACGCAATCATTATGGTACTACAGGAATACAGCTTTTTTACAGCCCGAAAGGCTCATCACTTACTACGATATCATTAATGCTCAGCTGCGATTATGTTAAAACTATTGATCTAGATCCATTGACAGATGAGATCAAAGCAGATGCTTTTCAGTGTCTCGCCGGCGAATACACCTATCGCAGCGGATATTTTGAAGATGAAAGCTGTTCTATCAAAAGATATGCTGATCCTTCCAGCGACGAAGTAAAGAAGATATTTAAGGATGACCCTGTTACTATATCTGAAGACGGTGTGCTTCACTTCGATGGTAAGGACTATCAGCTCGAATATCAAATTTTTAAAACAGACGAAGCAATATTCTGCGTTGAAGGGAACGGTTGTTCCGCAATTCGCGATGGTTTCGGCTTCGACGGAGTAGGCGCAAAGGATTACTCAGGAGTAGTTTTTATAGAGTCAAGCGACTTTGATATAGACTATGATGGTGATAAGATCACTATTGAAGCAATCGAGATAAACATTAAAGATGATAATTCAGAAGAATCTTGTCTCACCTTGAATTTCGACCATGTAATAAACTGAATAAAAAATTATTGGAGGACTACCATGAAAAAAATATTAGCTGCATTATGTGCACTCACACTCACACTTTCACTCGCTGCCTGCGGGGACAAGGACTGCAGCTCAGAAAAGAAGAACAGCAAGAACAGCTCTTCTTCCTCTGAGAAAAAGTATAATGAAAATGACGATGACGGCAGTGAGATCAGTGCAGATGATGCAAGGAACAGCGAGATAAGCGAAGAAGAAGAGGCAAAGGCCTTTGAGAAGATCGCCGGAGAATACTATATGACAGGATACGGCACAAGCGGAAATGTCCCTGAGAAATTCGAGGATATGTATGTGTATCAGGATACCGTCAACGAGGAAGGCGTGACCATATCAAAGGACGGCGTTCTCCATATCGAAGGCGAGGACTATCAGCTCCTGGCTCAGAAGATCGAGGATGAAAAGATCATCTTCAGCATCAAAGGCAGCGGCTTCTCACTCAAGGAATACGAAAAGTCTTTCAACGGTGCTTCAAAGAACTATGACGGATTCGCCGTACTTGAATACACCGAGCAGCCTATATCATCTGACGGTGAAATAATCGACAAATATGTTGATCTCAGTCTCAAATACAACGTAAAGGGCAGCAGATCCACCTTTGTATCCATAGCACTTGGCACCAACAAGCCTGACAAGAACTACAAGGATCCGCTTACTGACGAACAAAAAGCAGAGGCTCTCAAGGCTATCGCCGGAAACTATACATTCAGCTACGGAATGACGAACAATTCCGAAAACTCTATCGAAAGATACAAGGATCCTTCCAGCGATGAAGTGAAGAAAATATTTGAGGACGATCCTGTTACAATAACTGAGGACGGCGTTCTCCACTTTGACGGCAAGGACTATCAGCTTGAAGTTCAGGAATTCAGCAAAGAAGAAGATGACTTCGGCGAAAATGGCGTATTCAGCGTTGAAGGCTGCGGCTTCTCACTCAAGGAGTACAAGCACGGTATAGGCCTTGACGTATCATCAAAGGATTATGCCGGCGCTGCTCTTGTAAAGTACAGCGTTTCAACATGGACTCTCTTTGACGAGACAACAGAAACAAGCTCGATAACCGTATACGTTACAGACAATACATCAGAATCAGCTCAGGTATCATTTGAATTTGAGCGTGAAGACTAAATAACAAGGAGGAATCTTCAATGATAAAGATACATACAGAAAAAGCTCCCGCAGCAGTGGGACCATACTCACAGGCAGTAGTTTCAAACGGAATGGTCTACACCAGCGGCCAGATTGCTATCGATCCTGCCACTAATTCCGTAAGAGCAGAGACTATCGAGGATCAGACCGAACAGGTAATGAAGAACTTAGGACAAATACTCCGCACAGCAGGCTCATCTTTCGAGAAGGCTGTTAAGACCACCTGCTTTCTCGCTGATATGAACGACTTTGCAAAGTTCAACGAGGTATACGCAAAATACTTCACAAACCTTCCGGCAAGAAGCTGTGTTGCAGTAAAGACTCTTCCGAAGAACGTTCTCGTCGAGGTGGAGGTCATCGCTGAAAGCAGCCTGTAAAATGCAGGTCACTAACAGGGGTTATCACGGAGAGATAAATAAGGAGAATTATTATGAATGTACATGAATTACAGGAGGCAGTCCTCAAGCTCAAAAAGGAGACAAATACCGCTATTCTCGCCCACAGCTACCAGGCAAGGGAAATAGTGGAGATAGCCGACTTCACCGGCGACAGCTACAAGCTCAGTGTTGACGCAACAAAAACAGACGCTAAGAACATCCTCTTCTGCGGAGTACACTTCATGGCTGAAACAGCAAAAATGCTCTCGCCTCAGAAAAGAGTATATCTTGCCAACAGAGAAGCAGGCTGCCCTATGGCTGAACAGATGGACAGGGAGATGATATCCGCTCTCCGTGAAGCAGAGCCGGACAGAACTGTCGTTGCATATATCAACACTACAGCCTCACTCAAGGCTGTCTGCGACGTATGTGTTACCTCATCCAGTGCCCTGAAGATAGTGAAGGCGCTGGACGCTGAAAAGATACTCTTCATCCCGGACTGCAATCTTGGAGACTACGTGAAGAGAAACTGCCCCGACAAGGATATAAAACTCCTTCAGGGCGGATGTCCTACCCACGCAAAGGTAACTGTTGCTGAAGTTATGAAAGCTAAGGAAGAGCATCCCGGCGCACTTTTCCTCGTTCATCCTGAATGTCAGCCAAAGGTAGTTGCTCTCGCAGACTATGTCGGCTCCACATCAGGCATTATGGACTACGCAAGAAAGTCAGGCGCAAAGGAATTCATCATCGGCACAGAGACTTCTATTGCCGAGCACTTGCAGTATGAATGTCCCGAGAAGAGATTCTATCCTGTGACCAAGGACATAATGTGCCATAATATGAAGATAACGACTCTCCCCGATGTATACCGTTCGCTCCTGGGCATTGCCGGAAAGAACGGCGAAGCATTTGAGATACTCATGGATGATGAGCTCATCGCACAGGCCAAAAAATGCATTGATGAAATGATAAGGCTCGGCGGCTGATATGACAGAGATCGTTGCAAAGCTTTATGATACCGGCAGTCTCTCTGATGAAGAGTTAAAGCGCCTCATCGAAACAGACGACAAGGCTGCCGCTGAACTTCTGAAAAAGTATGCGGATGAAACAAGGAGGAAATACTACGGCACAAAGGTATTCCTCCGGGGACTTATAGAAATATCCTCCTACTGCCGGAACGACTGCATCTACTGCGGTATACGCCGCAGCAACAAGGACGCTGACCGCTACAGGCTCAGCCGTGAGGATATATTCGCCTGCTGCGAGAACGGCTACGAGCTGGGCTTCCGCACATTCGTGATGCAGGGCGGAGAGGATATGTACTTCTCCGACGAGATCATCATCCCGATCATATCCGAGATAAGGGAGAAATATCCGGACTGCGCCATAACCCTTTCGCTGGGAGAGCGCTCCTATGAAAGCTATAAGCGTATGAAGGAGGCCGGCGCAGACCGCTATCTGCTCAGACATGAGGCCGCCTCGGAGGAGCTCTACAGAAAGCTCCATCCGGCTGAGATGAGTCTTAAAAACCGAAAGGAATGTCTCTTTGCGCTCCGTGAGCTGGGCTATCAGGTGGGTGCAGGCTTTATGGTGGGCGCACCCTATCAGACCACAGACCATATCATCGCTGACCTGCGCTTCCTTCAGGAGCTCCGTCCGCAGATGATAGGAATAGGTCCCTTCGTTCCTCACCACAGCACCCCCTTTGCTGACGAAAAGGGAGGAACTCTTGAACTGACGCTGAGACTTCTGGGTATACTGCGTCTGATGTTCCCGAAGGTGCTGCTCCCTGCCACTACAGCCCTTGGCACTATCGCTCCCAATGGCCGTGAACTGGGACTGATGACGGGCTGCAATGTGGTGATGCCCAATCTTTCTCCTGTAAGGGTAAGGAAGAAATATGACCTGTACGACAACAAGATATGCACCGGCGAGGAGGCGGCAGAATGCCGGGGATGTCTCCAGCGCCGTATCGAATCCGCAGGATATACCGTCGCCAATGAGCGAGGTGACTATATAAACGATAATCCGATATAAGGAGCAGACCATGAGAGTACGATTCCATCTGCCTGATTTTTCAGGCAATTTCAAGCTTAACTATATGTTTTCCGAGCTTCTGAAGCACCGTCCGGAGTTCTTCCGTGAGGGTGTGGAGATAGCTTCCTTCTACGGTGTTTTCCCGCCATGTCTCTGGAACGGAGGAAGAACTCAGGGCGGCATGACCGACAAGAATTTCATCAAGAATGTCATCAAGGTATTCAACGACAAGGGAATACCGCTGAGATATACCTTCACCAACATGATGCTGGAGAAAAAACACCTCAGCGATGACCGCTGCAACATGATACTCAACCTGTCCAACAACGGACTGAACGAGGCTATCGTCGCCTCCCCCGTACTTGAGGACTATCTGAGAAGGAACTACCCAAAATTCAAGCTTACAAGCTCCACCTGCAAGCGACTCAATACTGAGGAGGCTCTTCTGGCCGAGCTGGAAAAGGATTACCATATCGTTGTCATTGACTACGATTTCAACAACCGCTTCGACATCCTTGAAAAGCTCCCGCGCAAAAAGGATATCGAATTTCTGGTAAATGCCTGCTGCGAGCCTGACTGTCCAAGAAGGATAGAGCATTACAAGTCCATAGGCGAACAGCAGATAGCATACTGCGAGCATATCAAAAAGCACCCCAACCTCCCATTTGACATTGAAAAGCACGATCCGAAGAATTTCCGTGCCTGTCCGTATTCACAGCGCGGTATCTTTGAGATACGCGGCCTGAGAACTCACATCTCTCCGGATGATATCTGGGAGAAATACGTTCCCATGGGATTTGAGCAGTTCAAGATCGAGGGCCGTACCGCAAGCCCTCTCAATGTGCTTGAAACATATATGTATTACATGGCTAAACCTGAATGCCGTGACGAAGCCCGCTTCACCCTGCTCAAGGGAATGGAGAATTCAAGGGCGCTGACATTCAACTAAAAGGAGGCATAATATGAGAGTTCGTTTTCATCTTCCGGACTTTACTCAGCATTTCATGTTCAATATCATCTTCTCCGAAATGCTGAAGAACAAACCGGAATTATTCCGTGAGGGAGTAGAGATAGCTTCCGTATACGGTACATTCCCCCCTGCAATATGGAACGGCGGACGCTTTTCTGCCGGAAAGTGCGACAAGAGCTTCATCAAGCAGGTTATAAATGAGTTCAATAAGCGTGGGATACCTCTCCGCTTCACCTTCACAAATCCTGTACTGGAAAAGAAGCACGTTCACGATGAATACTGCAATATGATAATGCACCTTGCAGACAACGGCATGAACGAGGTCATTGTTGCTTCTCCCATACTTGAAGACTATATCCGCAATACATATCCGAATTACAAGATAACCAGCTCCACCTGCAAGCGTATAACCGATCCGGAAAAGATGTACGAAGAGGTGAGCAAGGATTATCATATCGTTGTCATAGACTATGACCTGAACAATCAGTTCGATATCCTTGAAAAAATACCGGATAAGAAGAAGTGCGAGCTGCTGGTAAATGCCTGCTGCAATCCGGGCTGCAAATTCCGTTCAGATCATTACAAGATGATAGGCGCTGAGACGCTGGCCTATGCTGAGCACATGAAGAAGGCTCCCGGCGTTAGCTTCGATTTCAAGCTCCCTCCGAAATACGCTCAGTATGTCAAGGAAGAGGTCGAACAGTGCCAGTGCATGAACAGAGCAGTATTCGAGATAAAGAATATGCGTACTCATATAAGCCCTGAGGCTATATGGGAGAAGTATGTACCTATGGGCTTCGAGCAGTTCAAGATCGAGGGACGTACTATCGAGCTCTTCAATCTGGTCGAGCACTATATGTATTATATGATAAAGCCGGAATGTCGTGACGAAGCAAGACTTCTCTTCCTCACAAGACTGAAAAGACAGGATGTAATAGACGCCCCATTCTGATAAAAGGAGTTGACCTATATGAGAGCAGCAGCAGTATTCAGCGACAATATGGTGCTCCAGCGCCGCAGGCCGGTGCGTATCTTCGGCACCTGCGCCAGGCATCAGGGAGACATAACGGTAAGTATACCGGAACTGGATGTATCCGCAAAGGCACTTATCAGCGGTAAAAAATGGGAGGCTGTCCTGCCGCCTATGGAAGCTGTTGAAAGCTGTACCCTTGAGCTGATATCCGGAGCAGTCAGGAAGAAATTCGTGAATGTAGCCGTAGGAGAGGTATGGCTTGCCGGCGGTCAGTCAAATATGGAGTTCGAACTCCAGAACGAGCTCAACGGCAGCAAGGCTCTTGCTGAATGTAAGGATGAGAACGTCAGGTTCTACTATACTCCCAAATGTGAGATGCTGAATGAAAAGCTGCTCAGCTCCGAAAGGAACACCTGCTGGGGACTTCCCTCGGAGGAGGGCGCCCGTGCATGGTCTGCGGTAGGATATTATTTTGCAAAGGAGCTCAGCCGCCGCCTTGGAGTCACTGTAGGCGTTATCGGCTGCAACTGGGGCGGCACCTCCGCCTCAGCATGGATCCCTCGTGAGGCTCTTGAGCGCGACAGCCGAATACGTCCGTATATAGACGAGTATGACAAGGCAATAGAAGGCAAGTCTCCGGAGGAAATGATAGCGGAGTACGAGGAGTACGGCCGCTACCAGTGGGGCTGGCAGCAAAGACAGCAGCAGCTCTGTGATGAAAGGCCGGATGTGTCCTGGGCGGAAATACTGGAGATATGCGGGGAGAACCGCTTCCCCGGTCCGGCAGGGATAATGAATCCCATGCGTCCCTGCGGACTGCATGAAACGATGATAAGCCGCATCGCTCCCTATACTCTCGGCGGCGTGATCTACTATCAGGGCGAATCCGACGACACCAGACCTGACACCTATGAAGTGCTGATGAAAGCCCTCATAGACCAGTGGCGCCGTGACTGGAAGGATAATGAGCTGCCCTTCCTTATGGTACAGCTTCCCATGCACCGCTATGCGAACGAGCCGGATACAAAGAGCTGGCCTGTGATACGTGAGGCACAGATGAACGTGTTCAGGACGGTAAAGAATACAGGGCTTGCCGTAGCACTTGACTGCGGAGAATTTGACGAGATACACCCGAAGGAAAAAGCTGTTATCGCTCACAGACTGTATCTTCAGGCATTGTCCGAGGTATACGGACTTGCCGGCCGTGAGGATACGCTGTCGCCGTTATTCAGCTATGCAGTGAACGGAAATGGCAGAATACGGCTGTATTTTGACAACTGCTCCGGATTTGAGGCGACTGGTGAGATCAACGGATTTGAAGTATCAGGTGCAGACGGAAGACTTGTTCCGGCTGAGGCTGAGATTGACGGAAACACGATCATTCTCAGGGCGGATATAGAAGCGCCGCTCACGGAAGTGCGTTATAAGTGGACTAATTATGCAGATGTCGAGCTTTACGGAAAGAACGGGCTTCCTGTACCGACTTTCCGAAAAAAATAAATTAAAACGCCGAAGGCGGCAAATAATGGGGTCCCAAAGGGGATATAATCCCTCTGACTCCATGTATCTTGCCGCCTCCGGCTTTTTTTATTTTTTCAAAAAAATTTTTGAGATTTTTGTCCGATTCCCTTTTCAGCCTCCGAGTGTATGTAGTGTAAAGGCTGACACAGCCAAAAAAGAAATACTTATAGGAGTGACAAATATGAAAAAAACAACATCAAAATTCACAATCGCTGCTCTTGCCGCAGCTCTCGTATTAGGCGGAGGATATGCTTCAGTCAATCAGTTCGATGCATCTGCTGAAACTCCTTCTGTCGTTGCAGCAGAGGGTGACGCAGTTGTCGCTGACGCTGCACCTGCTGAGGACGCAGAGGCTATCACTACAACAACTACATCTGCTCAGGCTGAGGATATAACAACAACTACCACAACTGTTGCTGTAACTACTGAACCAGCTACAACTACAGCAGCAACTACCACTCAGGCAGTTGTGACAACACAGGCTGCAACAACTACAAAGGCAGCTACAACTACAGCAAAGACTACAACCAAGGCTGCAACAACTTCCGCTAAGACCACTTCTAAGAACGGCTCTCCAAAGACAGGCGATGCTTTCCCGGCTCTCGGACTTACCGCCGTTATAGGCGCAGCAGGTCTCGTTGGTCTGGCTACAAGAAAGAAAGATTCATAACTCCTTAATACATCCAAGCAAAAACGTCCCGTGACAGGAGGTGTTCCTAATAAGGAATGCTGACTGAAAGCGGGGCGTTTTTGTATCTATAGCCGAAAAATATCCCGGAGCCGCAATACCGCTTGACAAAACCGATAGCTTTGGTATATAATATCATATAGAATATGAGTATAAAGGCATAGCAGTCAGAGTATCATTCTCTCAGTCTTTCAGAGAGCGTCGGGGCGGTGTGACGGCGCAGACGGTGAATGTGAAGTGCGGCTGTCAGCTTCGGGGAGGAACAGGGCATATGCCGCAAAGTATTCCCCGGCGTTTCCCTCGTTACGGGCAAATGAGTAATAAATCGGAGTGGGACCGTGCATATCGCACCTCCGGAGCATTTTTGCTCCGGAGGTTTTTTGTTCCCCCTCTCTTCCGGTAAAGGAGCACATTATGTTTTTCAAACAGTTAAGACGAGATATAAGACTTATCAAAGAGCGTGACCCTGCTGCAAGGAACGCCTTTGAGATACTCCTGACCTATCCGAGCCTCTCGGCTATACGCAGCTACCGTATCGCCCATTGGTTCTACAAGCGCAAAATGTTCACCGTAGCAAGAATGATCTCCCAGAGGTCAAGACACAAGACCGGTATCGAGATTCATCCCGGCGCAACTATCGGCAAAGGACTTTTCATCGACCACGGCATGGGAGTAGTCATCGGCGAAACTACCGTAATAGGCGACAACTGCCTTATCTACCAGGGAGCTACCCTGGGCGGTACAGGCAAGGAGAAGGGCAAGCGTCACCCCACCCTCGGAAACAACGTACTTGTCGGCGCTGGTGCAAGAGTGCTGGGGCCGTTCAAGGTAGGCAACAACGTGAAGATCGCTGCAAATGCGGTGGTGCTCCACGCTATCCCCGACAATTCAACTGCCGTCGGAGTTCCGGCAAGGGTAGTCCGCATGAACGGAAAGAAGCTGCCGGAACACACCGTTACACAGGATATCGACCAGATCCATATTCCCGATCCTGTATCTCTGGAGTTCTGCCGCATGCAGCTCGAGATCGCAGAACTGAAAAAGGAGATCGCAGAGCTTACACAGGGCTCCGGCATATAAGAGGTGACAGCTATGAATATAATTCGCTACCCCTCGGCTGAGGCAATAAACGAGGCTGTCCGCAGGGATTCACGGCTGATAGCAGCTATCTCCCACGACGGCAGCTCTGCTGTTGTAGCTCCCATAGAGGAAGCCGGCGAACACAGTCTGCTGCTGGTGCTTTCCGGCCATACCGACACAGATGTGAAGAATTTCTTCCGGATAGCCTTCAACAGCAGCTCCGCAGACTGGGACTTCACCTGTCCGGCCGGCTACAGAGCTATCCCCGACGGAAGCCAGAGAACATCAGCATATTACAATGACGGTCTTAGAAAAATACCGGAGTTTCTTGTAATGTTCGGCTACTTCTCAAAGCTGAATATCAAAAACGCTCCTCCGGATATATGGGACTTCTGACAAAACAAAACATAAAGGAGAAAAGATCATGCAGTTATACAATTCGCTTTCACATAAAAAAGAGGACTTCATCCCCCGTGAGGCCGGTAAGGTAAGTATGTACACCTGCGGCCCGACAGTATACCACTACGCCCACATCGGCAACCTCAGAAGCTATATCATGGAGGATATCCTCGAAAAGTACCTCCGCTTCACAGGACTTGACGTAAAGCGTGTAATGAATATCACTGATGTAGGCCACCTTACCAGCGACGGTGACACCGGCGATGACAAAATGCTCAAGGGCGCAAAGCGTGAGCACAAGACCGTAATGGAGATAGCAAAGTTCTATACTGATGCTTTCTTCGCAGACTGTGCAAAGCTCAACATCAAGACACCGGACGTTGTTGTGCCTGCAACTACATACATCGACGAGTTCATCCGTGTTATCTCCGTACTCATGGAAAAGGGCTATGCCTATGAGGCCGGCGGAAACATCTACTTCGATACCTCAAAGCTGGACAAATACTATGTATTCGGCGACCTCAGCGAGGAAGATCTTGAAGTCGGAGTACGTGAAGGCGTTGAGGCTGACGGAAACAAGCGCAATAAGGCTGACTTCGTGCTCTGGTTCACAAAGTCCAAATTCGACGATCAGGAGCTGAAATGGGAAAGCCCCTGGGGAGTAGGCTACCCCGGCTGGCACATTGAGTGCTCATGCATAAGCATGAAGAATCTGGGCGAGTACCTGGATATACACTGCGGCGGTATCGACAATGCATTCCCTCACCACACCAACGAGATCGCTCAGTCTGAGGCCTATCTCGGACATGAATGGTGCAATTACTGGTTCCATGTACACCACCTGAATACCACATCAGGAAAGATGAGCAAGAGCAAGGGCGAATTCCTCACAGTATCACTGCTGGAGGAAAAGGGCTATGATCCGCTGGTTTACCGCTTCTTCTGCCTGAATTCACACTACAGGAAGTCACTTGTATTCTCATGGGATAATCTTGATAACGCAGTTGTATCTTTCAACAAGCTCATTGACAAGATAGTTCCTCTCACACAGGAGCCTGCCGGAGAGATCGACAAGGCTGAGTACGACCGTCTCCGCAAGTCCTTTGACGAGGCTCTCGGAAACGATATCAATACCTCACTGGCTGTAACGGCAGTATATGACGTACTGAAATCAAAGGCAAACGCTACCACAAAGCTGGCTCTGCTCAATGATTTTGACACTGTGCTGGGACTTGATATGGTCAAGAAGGCAGCAGCAAAAGCTGAGGCAGCAGGCAGCTCCGCAGCAGACATCCCCGCTGAGGTACTGGAACTTGTGGAACAGCGCAAGGCTGCACGTAAGGATAAGAACTTCGCACTTGCAGATGAGCTGCGTGACAAGATAGCTGCACTGGGATATGAAGTCAAGGAAACTCGTCAGGGCACAGAAATTAATAAAATATAAGAACGCCGAAGACGGCAAACAACGGGAGTCCAGAGGAAATGTACTTCCCTCTGGCGGAGAGGTGTGCGAGGAGAGGCAGAGCCTCTCCTGAAAAGCAGTACAGCAAGCGAAGCAATGCTGTACGGACTCCCCTGCAATATTAGCCTCGGCTTGACCGACGCTATCCAGTTTTTCAGAAACGGAGAATCACCAATGGCAAGAATCTACCCGCTTTTCAGCTCCAGCAAGGGAAATTCCACCTTCATCGGAACTGAACAGGGCGGCATACTCATAGACTGCGGAGTAAGCTTCAAGCGCCTCTCCGCAGCCCTTGAAGTCAACAATATCCCGCTTTCCGCCATACAGGCCGTTTTCATAACCCACGAGCACTCCGACCATATCGCCGGTCTTGCAATGCTCACAAAGAAAACAGGTATGCCTGTATACGGCCAGAAGCGTACCCTGCAAAGGCTCTGCGATACAGGAAAGATCGCGGCCTCATCTCCGGTCATCGATATGACCGGTAAGGCTATTGCCTGCGGCGGCTCGGAAGTCACCTGCTTCAATACCCCACACGATACCATACAGAGCTGCGGTTACCGGATACATACCTCCGACGATAAGCTCTGCGCTGTCTGCACCGACCTCGGCCATGTGACACCAGAAGTAGACGCAGCCCTGACAGGCTGCAGGCTGGTACTGCTTGAGGCGAATTATGATGAGAATATGCTCCGCACAGGACCGTATCCGCTGTACCTGAAAGAACGCATACTCTCACCAAACGGACATCTCTCCAACGACGACAGCGCCGCTCAGATAGGCAGGCTGATAGAACGCGGAACTACACATTTCATTCTCGGACACCTGAGCCAGGACAACAACCACCCCAGACTTGCAGACTATACCGTGGAAAACAGCCTTTCACGATTCACACGCAGCAAAGACTATCTGCTGGGAGTTGCACCTGTAGAAACAAATGGAGGAGCTGTGATCTTCTGATGAACATAAATCTTATAGTCATAGGCAAGCTCAAGGAGGAATACCTCCGCAATGCCTGTGCAGAATATATCAAGCGGCTTTCAAGATTCTGCACATTCGAGCTCCACGAGCTTGACGAGTGCCGGCTCAGTGATGATCCCTCAGAGAAGGAAATAGCTGCGGCTCTAAAGAAAGAGGCCGAGCAGATAAAAAGGTACGCCAAAGGCATGATTGTGCCCATGTGCATCGAGGGAAAACAACTGACCAGCCCGGAGCTTGCAGAGAAGATAAGCTCTGCCGGAGTTGAGGGCACAAGCACTGTTACATTCATAATCGGCAGCTCATTCGGACTTGACCCGGAGATAAAGGCTATGGGCAGCCTTAAACTGTCCATGTCGAAAATGACTTTTCCCCACCAGCTGGCAAGAGTAATGCTGCTGGAGCAGATATATCGGTCATTCCAGATATCCTCCGGCGGAAAATACCATAAGTAACGGCGCACGATGTGCGCCTTTTTTATTGGACATAAAACAAACGGATACACTGTCAAATCGCCGCATCCGTTCTCAATTCTAAGTACAAATGCCAGTTTTTCGCCGGAATGTCGTGATTTTTCGGCATTATCACAATTGACACTATAATACACCTGTGATATAATTAAAAGATACAATGGAAAATTATGCGTACATGAAGGAGATATGAATGAATACGATTAAAGAGTTGTATGCATACAGGCAAATGATATTCAGTCTTGTAAAAAAGGATCTCCGTGGAAGATACAAGGGCTCAGTTCTCGGCTTCCTCTGGACATTCATCAACCCCCTGCTACAGCTGGTGGTATACACCGTGGTCTTCTCGTACATCCTGAAAGCCAATATAGACCGCTATTACCTCTATCTTTTCGTCGCCCTCATCCCCTGGATATTCTTCTCATCCTCGATAACAGTGGGCGCTTCGTCTGTAGTGGCGCAGAAAGACCTGATAAAGAAGATATACTTCCCGAGAATGGTCATCCCCATTTCCTACGTGACAAGCTGCTTTGTGAATATGCTGCTCTGCTTCATAGTCATATTTGCGGTAATAATAGTCACAGGAGTGGGAGTAAATTTTGCCGCACTGCTCACTCTCCCCATAATCATGGGAGTTGAATACGTAATGGCGCTGGGCATGGCGTTACTCACCTCAGCAGTAACGGTATACTTCCGTGACCTTGAGCACATCCTCGGCATAGTCTCGATGATGTGGATGTACATGACACCTATCATGTACGACAAATCCATAGTGCCGGACGACCTTCTCCCGGCCTTCAACCTCAACCCGATGACCCACGTTATCGAGTGTTACAGAACAGTGCTCTACAACAAGGCGATGCCTGATCTTTCAACGCTTCTCTTTGCGGCAGGCCTTGGCGTCGCACTGCTTATCATAGGATGCCTTGTATTCAACAAGCTCCAGCGTCACTTTGCGGAGGAACTCTGATGGCACAGAATGAAATTGCAATTGATGTAAACAATATAACCAAGAGCTTCAAGGTGTTCCTGGACAAGGGCTCACAGCTCAAGGAACGCCTGCTGTTCCGCAAAAGGAGCCGCTATGAAGAGCGAAAAGTCCTGCGGGGCATAAGCTTTCAGGTAAAGAAGGGTGAGGCCATAGGTCTTATCGGCCATAACGGCTGCGGAAAGAGCACCACCCTCAAGCTGCTGACAAAGATAATGTACCCCGATACAGGCACCATAACGATGAACGGCCGTGTATCCAGCCTTATAGAGCTGGGCGCAGGCTTTCACCCGGATATGAGCGGAAGAGAGAACATCTACACCAACGCCTCCATATTCGGACTTACCAAGAAGGAGATCGATGCAAGGCTCAATGATATCGTTGCATTCTCCGAGCTTGAGGAATTCATCGACAATCCGGTACGTACCTACTCCTCAGGAATGTACATGAGGCTTGCCTTCTCGGTAGCAATAAATGTTGACGCAGACATACTCCTCATCGACGAGATACTTGCTGTAGGCGATGCCAATTTCCAGGCAAAATGCTTCAACAAGCTGAAGGAGATCAAGTCCCACGGCACTACCATAGTCATTGTCTCCCACTCACTTGGACAGATAGAGCAGATATGCGACCGCTCCATATGGATACACGAAGGACTTATCCGTGCGGAAGGTCCTCCCAAGGAGATAGACCTTGAATACCTGGACTTCATGGGACAGAAGCTCCAGGAATCCACACGAAAAGAGCTTGAAGAAAAACAGCAGGAGGACGAATCTGCCGGGCAGCCCGAAGAGGAAGAACAGGATGAAACTCCGGAGGAAAAGAAACGCTGGGGCAGCGGTGCTGCAAGGATAAAGAAGATCCGGGCATACTCCTCAGACGGCGCAGAGCAGAGGATCTTCCGCACCGGCGAGAGCATCCGCTTCAGGCTGGACTATACAGTAAAGGAAAAAGTCCCGGACGCAGTTTTGGGCATCGGCATATTCAACCGTGATGGAGTTCAGTGCTACGGAACCAATACAAGGATAGACAAGCTGACGGAATTCAGTCTCGAAAAGAACGGCTCAGCTGAGATATTCCTGGAAAAAGCAGACCTGCTGCCGGGAGAATATCTCCTTGATTTCGCCATAGAGACCGGCGATGGCATACCGGTGGACTACTACCGTGAAGCTTACAAGATAGAAATGATATCCAACATCGGCGATGTGGGGATATCAAGGTTAGAACACAAATGGAACATATGAATCAGAAAGGATCAATATGAGCAATATCGGACAGTTTTTGCAGAACGTTAAGGAACAGGGCGGATTCAGAGCAAAGCTCCGCAACCGTCTCTTCTCCGCAATGATAAACGGCTTTGAAGCTATCGACGCCGACCTCAATGAGAAACAGGCTCAGCTGGACAGCATACGCTCCGACATGAATGCAATGCAGGAGGTCATAGACTCCCTCCAGAAGAGAATGGATCAGGCTGAAACTGCTGTTGGTGCTGACAGAGAGACTATCTCCGCAATTAGAAACGACCTTGAAGGCATCGGCACCAACCTCCGCAACAATAACGCTGCAATAGAAAAGCTCTCGGCTGACGGCGAGTTCGTAAAGCTGAAGCTCTCAGGCATCGACCGCAGGCTCGGAAAGCTCTCCGCAGCCGCTCCTGCCGAAAATGCACAGAGCGCTGCCGCTGAAACAGCAGCAGCACCTGCACAGCCGGCAGATTCGGATTATGAGAGTATAGATTACTTTGACTTTGAGAACAACTTCCGCGGCTCCATAGAGAGCATAAAGAAGGCGCAGGCATTCTATCTCAAATATTTCAGCAACAAGAACAACGTTGTGGATATCGGCTGCGGCAGAGGAGAATTTCTCTCCCTTATGAAGGATAACGGCATCAACGCCTGCGGAGTTGACATTTATGAGCCCTACGTTGAGTATTGCAACAATCAGGAGCTCAATGCTGTATGCGGAGACGGCGTAGCCTATCTTGCAAAGCAGGATTCCGTTGACGGCATATTCGTGGGACAGGTGGTGGAGCACCTCCAGCCATGGCAGATAATCAGGCTCTGCAATACCGCATACGAAAAGCTTTCCGACGGCGGATGCATAATCATAGAAACACCGAACCCCACTTCCCTTGCGATATACACCAATGCATTCTATATAGATCCCTCACATATCAAGCCGGTACATCCTCTCACAATGAAGTACTACCTTGAAAAAGCCGGCTTCAGGGATATAGAGATAATCTACACTGAGGCAAGCCGTCCGCCTTACGAGATACCGGAGCTGAAACTCCGTGACGGCGAGAATACAGAGGAATTCAACAAGGCTATGAAGCAGGTATCAGAGCTTCTCTACGGCAGTCAGGACTATGCTGTAGTAGCCGTGAAAGGATAAAAAATGGAGAATATCAATATCGAAGAGATAATGGCGCAGATAAAGCGTGAGATAAAGGAAAAGGGACTTACTCCCGATATGCTCAGCTTCGAGGACGTTCCCTACAGCAAGCCTGTACAGGTGACAAGGGAGGGAAGCTCCTCTCTTGCCGATGCAGACGACGCCCTTGCACATATGAACGCTCATTACTATGTACAGCCATATAAGCCTATCGCCGGAAATCCGCTGAAGGTGTTCATCAAGAAGGTTATCCGCAAGCTCACCAAGTTCTATGTTGAACCGGTAGTATTTGAGCAGAACGAGTTCAACGCCAACACAGTCAGTGTGCTCAATACCTTCCGCAGCGCTATAGACGGACATACTCAGCAGGACAGCAATGATCTCACAGGCAGGATAGAAACTCTTGAGCTGGCACAGAAAGAACTGCTCAGGAGACTGGATAAGCTCGAGCGTGAGAACTCCGAGCTCCGCCAGGCACTGGACAAGCAGGAGGAAGCATGAGGATAATACAGCTCCTGCCTACCCTGTCCTTCGGGGACGCTATAGGCAACGACACTATCGCCCTTAAAGGCGCTCTCAGCGATATGGGATTCGATACCGGCATCTACGCCGAAAATATCGACAAGCGTCTGCCTTCCGATATCGCAAAGGGTATCGACAAGCTCCGTGGTCTGAAGGATGATGATATCATCCTGTATCACAAATCCACCGGAACAGAGCTGACATTCAAGCTGGATGAATTCAAGGGCCGTAAGATAATGGTCTACCATAATATAACCCCGCCGGAATTCTTCCGCCCATACAGTACCGCCGCCACTGCCCTTACGGAATACGGCTACAAGGGAGTTGATTTCCTGAAGGACAAGGTAGAATACTGCCTTGCTGATTCATCCTATAATAAAAACGAGCTGATACGCATGGGATATGTCTGTCCTATCGACGTAAGGCCGATACTTATAAAATTCGACGACTACAAGCAGGCTCCTGACAAGGCACTGATAAAAAAATACAGTGACGGCAAAAAGAACCTGATATTCGTAGGGCGCATCGCTCCCAACAAGAAGCAGGAAAACGTTATCCGTGCATTTTATCAGTACCGCAGGCTGAACCCTGAATCAAGGCTGATACTTGTGGGTTCATATACCGGCATGGAGAACTACTATCAGCGCCTTGTGAAGTATGCTGCCGCACTTGGTATCGCAGATGATGTCATATTCACAGGCCACATAAAGTTCAGCGAGATACTTGCCTGGTACACGCTGGCAGATGCATTTATCTGTATGAGCGAGCACGAGGGCTTCTGTGTACCTCTTGCTGAGGCAATGTTCTTTGATGTACCGATAATCGCCTATGACACCAGTGCGATATCGGATACTCTCGGCGGAAGCGGAGTGCTTCTTGACGACAATGATCCTGTATTTGCAGCGAAGGTAATTGACAGAGTGCTCAGCGACAGTGACCTGAGGGAGCACATACTTGCCGGCCAGCGCAGGAGGCTTGAGGACTTCTCCTACAGCCGGATAAGAGACATATTTGAGAAGCAGATAAAGGGCTTCATCAATAAATAACGGGTTTCCAAAGGGAGCATATCACTTTGGCCGGAGTTCAGAGGCAGCCAGCCTCTGGCAGAGTGCGGGATCGCATCCCGACATATCATGCCTGCACACTTATGTGTGCACGAAATAACCAAAGGAAAGAGATTTCACAATGAAAAAGATCGGATTCGTCATCCCCTGGTATGCCGACGGTATTCCCGGAGGAGCTGAAATGGAACTGCGTGAAGTGACAGGCCACCTCCGCAGCGCCGGCGTGGGACTTGAGATACTCACCACCTGCGTCAAGGAATTCGGCTCAGACTGGAGCCGCAACTTCTACAAGGAAGGCCTCGACAAAACCGTAAACGGCATTACTATCAGACGCTTCAAGGCTAAAAAAAGAGACACCGAAGCCTTCGACGCTGTCAACGCAAAGCTTATGAGCAGGACACCCATTACTCCCGAAGAGGAGGACATCTTTCTCTCGGAAATGGTAAACAGCCCTGACCTTTATCAATATATCGAGGAACACCAGAACGAGTATTCACTGTTCGTCTTCATTCCCTATATGTTCGGTACAACATATAACGGGGCTATGGTCGTTCCTGAAAAATCCGTGCTCATCCCCTGCTTCCATGACGAAGCTTATGCCTATATGAGCCGTTTCAAGGAATTATTTCCCAGAACAGCAGGTATGGTCTTCAATGCAAGACCGGAGGCTGAGCTGGCAGAAAAGCTCTACGGCTTCTCAAAAAGCGGCACGAAAACTATCGTCATGGGTATCGGAATGGATACGGATATTGTTCCTGACCCGGCAGCTTTCCGTGAAAAATTCGGCATAAATGAGCAGTTCATCCTCTATGCCGGACGTAAGGACGAGGGAAAGAACGTCCACACCCTTGTGAAATATTTCGCAGAGTACCTCAAGCGCCATCCGGATACAGACCTCAGACTTGTGCTTATAGGCGGAGGAGAAATAGAGCTCCCGCAGAAGCTGGTGCGTGAGGGACGCATCGTTGACCTTGGCTTCGTGGACAGACAGGATAAGTACAACGCCCAGGGTGCTGCCGAGTTCCTGTGTCAGCCCTCAAAGAACGAGAGCTTCTCACTGGTAATAATGGAGAGCTGGCTCTGCGGAAGACCTGTTCTTGTACATGAGGAATGTGCAGTAACGAGGAATTTCGTCTCAGAATCCAACGGCGGCCTGTATTTCGGAAATTACTTTGAGTTCGAAGGCTGCACCGACTATATCCTCAGCCATAAGGACACAGCCTGGAAAATGGGCAGCAACGGTCGGGAATATGTACGCAAGAACTTCGACTGGGACGTTATTGTGGATAAATACGAGAAATTTTTTGAAGAAGTATCCGGAGAGAATGAAGAATGAAAAAGATAGCATTGGTGAATCAGCGCTACGGACTTGAAGTCAACGGCGGCTCTGAATATTACACCAGACTGATAGCAGAGCGCCTCACAGGCGAGTATCAGGTGGATGTCATAACCACAAAGGCGATGGACTACACCACATGGGAAAACAGCTATACCGCCGATGAGGAGGATATAAACGGCGTCCATGTGAGACGCTTCCCTGTGGAGAAGTGCCGTGCAAAGGACTTCAACCAGTATAACGGCGATTATCTCGCAAAGCTTTCCGCCGGACAGACTGACGAGAATGCAGAAAAGGTATGGTTTGAAAAGCAGGGACCTTACTCTCCGGCTGCTGTGGAATATATCCGCTCCCACAAGGCCGAATATGACGCATTCATCTTCGTAACATACCTCTATTACCTTACTGTAATGGGTATGCCGGAGGTCGCAGAAAAGTCCGTATTCATCCCCACTGCCCACGAGGAGCCTTTCATACACTTCAAGAGCTTTGAGCGCATATTCCGTCTTCCCAAAGCCTATGTCTTCCTGACAGACGAGGAAAAAGCTCTTGTGCAGGGACTATTCCACACCGAAAGCATCCCCTGCAAGGTCATGGGTACCGGAGTTGACATCCCCTGCCAGCCTGACGAAAAGGCTTTCCGCGAGAAATATGGGATCACTGATGATTACATCATATACGTAGGACGCATAGACGAGGGCAAGGACTGCCCTATGCTGTTCAGATACTTCATGGAATACAAGAAGCGCCGTCCCGACAGCAGCCTCAAGCTCGTACTCATGGGCAAGCCTGTCTGCGAGATACCCAAGCACAGCGACATCCTCTCTCTCGGCTTCGTAAGCGAGGAGGACAAGTTCAGCGGTATTTCCGGAGCAAAGGCACTGGTGCTCCCTTCAAAATTCGAGAGTCTCTCAATATCAGTGCTGGAGGCAATGACACTCTCAGTGCCGGTCATAGTAAACGGCATATGTGAGGTGCTGAAAGGCCACTGCCTTAAAAGCAATGGCGGCCTCTACTACATGAACTACTTTGAGTTTGAAGGCATACTGAACTACATCTTCTCACACCCTGCTGAATACTCCTTGATGTGTGACAACGCCAAGGAATACATCGACAGGAATTACCGCTGGGAGGTAATAATGAAGAATTTCAAGGAGGTCATTGACAGCATATGAGCGAAAAAGCTAAGAAAAAACTGTCTCTCCCCTCATTCGGCCCACAGGAAATAATAACCCTGCTGTTCGCAGCGGCTATATTCCTGATAAATTTCCGGGTTGTCGGGAAATGCTACAATCCCTTTGTTTTCAACGACGAAATGGGTTACTGGACTCATGCCTCCGTAATGGCCGGCTATGACTGGACAGGCGTATCCAACGGCCTTGCCTGGTATTCCTACGGCTACAGCTTCATGCTCGCACCGATAATGAAGCTGTTCAGCGATCCTGTTGATATGTACCGGGCTGCACTGGTACTGAATATAATCATGGAAGTGCTGGTGTACTTCATGTACATATACATCATCCGCTTCCTCGCCCCTGAGCTCAAAAAGATACCTGCTTCACTGATCTCAGCCACAGCAGTGCTGTACACCTCATATCAGCACAACGCAGGTATAGCCTTTTCCGAAACCGCTCTGCTCTTCGTGACCACTCTCACCGCATTCACGCTGGTAAGGGTACTGAAGAAGCCCTCTTACCTGAATCTGGGCTGTCTCGGAGCAGTCAGCGCTTACCTGTTCATGGTACATAACCGCACCATAGGCATCATCGCATCAGTAGTACTTGTAGTATTCCTTGCAGTCATATTCAAGAAGATAAAGCTCCGCCATGCAGCAGTATTCCTTGTTGTACTGGCTATGGGCTTTGTTGCCAACAAACTTATCCGCCACCACCTTGAATCTATACTCTGGTATTCAGGAAAAGCCGGCGGAAACGACTCAGAAAGCATCATTTCAAAGCTTAAGAGCAGCGTTTCCTCTACAGCCAACTTCAAGAGGATGATGTCTCTCTTCGTTTCACAGGCATTTGCAGCCTTTGTTTCCACATTCGGCATAGCGCTGTTCGCACTGTGGGCTATACTCCGCAGGATGTTTGAGACCGTAACTACATCTGCAAAGGCATCTGCAAAGCATAAGAAAAGGCAGGCTCTCCGTGCGATGAACAGCCAGTTCTTCATGCTCCTGTTCATATTCTGTGCTTTTATCTCCACATGGCTCATAAGCAGCGTGTTCATGTTCGAGTTCCAGCGTATCGACCACATAGTATACACAAGGTACTATGATATCACGATAGGTCTCCTTATAATCACAGGCCTTTACTATATGTACCACGCCAATAAGGCTGACTTTATGTTTGCAGCGGTAATGCCGTTCATAATGCTTGCCGGAGCAAACCGTGCCTCCGGACTTTTAAACAGCGTAGGCATAAAGATATTCAGCCGTGTCTGCTCACCCGGCCTGGGAATGTATTACCATGCCTTTGAGAACAATTACTACGCCTATGCAATGACCGCAGCGGCAATGTTCGGCGTTCTCATGTTCATCATGCAGATAAAGAAGCACGATATCGGTCTCTATCCTGCCGCACTTATCACCACTGCTGCCTTCATCGTCTTCACCTCAGACGCAAGAGAGGATATCCGCAATAACCAGCGGGTATACAAGGGCGACCGTGAGCTGGTATACCGTGTGAAGGACATGGAGCCGGAGCATATATATATCGCCCCTGATGTAGGAACCTTCGCCTCCTTCCTCCAGTTCATGATGAAGGATGTGAAGGTGGAATACGCAAATCATCCGGAAAGACTCAGCGAAGACGCACTTATCTTCGTTGACAAGCGTAATATAATTGAAATGCGTGACTATGAGATAATCGACCGCTCTGACAGGCACCTGCTGGTACGCAATACAAAAGCTGCTGCCGATCAGGACTTCCACCTGCCGCTCTCGTATATGTACACCTTCGACTCTGATATGTACATAGCCGATGAGGATATGATAAAGAGCGCTCCCGACAACAATTACCTGTGCTACGGCCCGTATCTCGGCTTTGACGCAGACCAGTACACTCTCACTCTTGATATGACAGTGCTTGAAAATACCGCCGAGAACATCGGCTTTGCCGAAGTCAAGAGCAATTCTGTGAACACAGTATACGCTCACGAGGAGATAACTGCGGATATGGTCGGCAAGGACGGCAGCATAAGCCTTGATCTCGGCGCAAACGTAGGAGTACCGGTAAGCGACATGGAAATAGTCGTATTCCTTTATGATCCGACAGCTGTATCCATGCAGCTCAATTCAATAGAAGTAAACACGGAGGACTGAAATTATGAAGCTTATAATACAGATACCATGCTATAACGAGGAAGAAACTCTCGAACTGGCATACAACGACCTTCCCCGTCACATAGACGGTATCGATACCATAGAATACCTCATCATCAACGACGGAAGCAAGGACAAGACTGCTGAAAAGGCTAAGGAGCTGGGCTTCCACCACATAGTATCCTTCAAGCAGAACAAGGGCCTTGCAAAGGGCTTCATGGCAGGAATCGATGCCTGCCTCCACTTAGGCGCTGATATTATCGTAAATACTGACGCTGACAACCAGTACTGCGGCGCAGACATCGAAAAGATAGTCCGCCCCATAATCGACCGCAAGGCAGATATCGTAATCGGAGAGCGTCCTATCGACGATACCGAGCACTTCTCATGGAAGAAAAAGAAGTTCCAGCATCTTGGAAGCTGGGTAGTACGTGTTGCCTCCGGAACAGATATCCCTGACGCTCCCAGCGGATTCAGAGCATATTCAAGAGAGGCAGCGCTGAGGCTCAACGTTGTGAACGAGTACACCTACACCCTTGAGACTATCATACAGGCAGGCAATAACAAGACTGCCATGTCCTCTGTACCGATAAGGACAAACCCTGAGACCCGTCCTTCAAGACTTTTCTCAAGTATGTGGAAATACATGAAGCGCTCCTCAACAGTTATCACACGTTCATTCGTAATGTACAAGCCGCTGAAGTTCTTTATGACGATCGGCTCAATACTTATGATTGCCGGAGCAGCTCTCGGAATAAGATTCCTCATACTCCTGGGCATGGGCGAGGGCGACGGACATATCCAGTCCCTCATCCTCACAGCCATATTCATAATGATGGGCTTCCAGACCATTACTATCGGTCTTCTCGGAGACACCATCGCCTCCAACAGGAAGATACTCGAGGACGTTCAGTACCGTGTGAGAAAAATTGAATGTGAGGAAGGCAAGCCGGCCGACCTTATCTACTCCAACGGAAAAGCTGAGCAGGAGAAGGCAGAATGAACGGTTTCAAGAACATAAAAGGCAAGAAGATACTCTACATAGCCACAAAGAACAGCGACTATCTCCGCCTGACTCA
>JAAYBK010000378.1 GCA_012718885.1 Ruminococcus sp.
ACAAAGATATCTATTATCGCTGTTACTTCTGCCGTATCCGGCATTTGTCATCATGGCGTTTTAAGCCTGCCTGTCACCGCCCAGTTCATAGCGCCGGTTATCTCCACATCCACGAACTTTCCTATCAGTGAGGCATCACCTTCAAATTCAACTATTATAAACTCATTGCTCTTTCCGGTAAGGAATCCGGGCTTTTTCTTCGCCCTGTCGTCCACCAGCACACGCAGCGTCCTGCCGATGAAGCGCTTATAGTGCTCGGTTGATATCTCCCTCTGAACCTCCAGCAGCCTTCTCATTCTCTGTCCCTTGACCTCATCGGATATGGGATCAGGCATTTCTGCCGCCTTTGTGCCGGAGCGCTTTGAGTATATGAACGAATAGATATTATCATATTTCACACGCTTTATGATATCAAGAGTCGCCTCGAAATCTTCATCAGACTCATCCGGGAATCCTACTATCAGATCTGTAGTCAGTGAGAAATCCGGATCCTTCGAGTAGATGTAATCCACTATATCAAGATATTTCCCAGCGGTATAATTCCTGTTCATCCTCCTCAGCACATCGCTGCTTCCGCTCTGTACAGGAAGATGAAGGTGATTTGCCACCTTGTCACATTCAAAAATAGTATCTATCAGCTCATGGGAGGCGTCCTTCGGATGTGAGGACATAAAGCGTATAACAAAGTCGCCCTCTATCTTATCCAGTTCACGCAGAAGCTGCGGGAAGCTCATGCCGCCGCTGATATCCTTACCGTAGGAATTTACATTCTGACCGAGGAGCATTATTTCCTTGTAGCCTGAACGAACAAGTTCTTTCACCTCGCTGATTATATCCTGAGCATTCCTGCTGCGTTCCCTGCCTCTGACATACGGGACTATGCAGTAGGTGCAGAAGTTATTGCAGCCGAACATTATAGGCACAGAAGCCTTGAAGCTGCTGTCACGCACCTGCTCGACCGCAGCAGAGAAATCGTCGTACTCGGAAATATCCGCTGCAAAGCCTGCTCCCTTGAGGCAGTCCAGCAGCAGCTCCGGCAGCGCATTGATAGCGGAAGTGCCGAGCACCAGATCCACCTGCGGATAGGACTTCTTTATCTTCTCTGCAATATGCTCCTGAGCCGTCATGCAGCCGGCTATGCCTATTATCAGTGAAGGCTTTCTTTCCTTGAGCTTTTTCATGCTGCCCACTATGCCGAACACCCTGTCCTCAGCGGACTCCCTGACAGCGCAGGTATTGAGGATGATAAGGTCGGCTTCATTCTCGTCCTCAGTGAAGCTGTAACCCATTTTTTTCAGCAGTCCCTTTATCTTCTCACCGTCCGAGACGTTGAGCTGACAGCCGAAGCTGCGGACATAGGCTTTTCTCATGCTATCGCCGAGTATATCCTTTATTTCATTTACATAAGCGGTATTGTTTTTCAGGATCCATCCCTCGCTCTCTCAAATATCCGGTAACATATAATTATAACATGAAAGATATTTTTTTTCAAGTCCCTGCGTCGTCAGGCTTACTGATGCCACACAGGAGCAGCTTCTTCTTTGCTGTCCACTCATCAGAAGCTGCTATGACAGCCGAGAGCAGCAGCAGTCCTATGGCTATGACAAGGCCGTATTCCGGCTTCAGCTTCACGCCGAGGGTCATCCTGCTGCCGAAGGGCTTCATTTCTGCACGGCTCAGGATATAATACATCCCCATAAGCACAAATGCCGCTCCTCCGGAACATATCCAGGAAAGCTTCGGCAGGAATAAGGCTATGACCGCAAGCATAGCCGCAACCGATACCATATAAGACAGTTCCTTCATACTCGAATATATGACGTTTTTATCACGGGGAATAAATTTTGAGTCCGAATCATCCACTGCGTCAAACATAACATATGCACCGGAATAGTGCCTTGAATGGCCGCTGACAAGCTTGATACTGCTGCTGAAAAACGGCATCACAAAGCATACGAATGCAGAAAGTACGACAAGCTTTCCTGCCCAGAAAGCATTTGTCTTCTTGACTTTTTCCTTTGCCTGTGGCCTGAACGGTACACCGGAAGCCCCGGCCTCTGCTTTTTCCCTTATAGGCTCAGACAGATCCGGAGAATTTCCGCAGCCCGGACAGAACTTAGCCCTGTCATCTATAACTCTTCCGCAGAATCGGCAATTCATAATATCACTCCAAAATATACAATATGATACTATTATATATCTTCCTTTGCCAAAAATCAACTTCTCTGCCGTAAAAACCTCCACGGTGCTCCGGCAAATTCTGAGCATTTTATTAATTTTTCTTATCTAAGATTGACACAGGCCTATTGCATATGGTATAATGTACATAACAATATTCAGCCAGTTCAACTTTCTGTGTATTGTGACGCAATAGCGGCAATTCCGGGTAAAGGAGGATGTTTCTTTGGAAAATCAGGAATTTCAGAAAACCATAAACTATATATTTGAACTGATAGAAAACGGTATGCTCCAACTGGGAGATAAGCTTCCAACAGAAAGAGCTATCTCCGCAAAACTGGGTGTGAGCCGTAATTTTGTACGTGAGGCTATAAGAAGCCTCGAAGCTCTCGGACTTATCGAGTGCCGCCAGGGCTCCGGCAATTACCTTGCGGACAATATAAAGGATTCAATAGCAAAATCCGTCAACCTCATGCTCCTGACACACAAGATAACCCGCCACGAAGTCTTTGAATTCAGACGGACTATGGATAAGACTATCTGCACTTACATTATAAAAAACGGTATGTCGGCAGATTGCAAGACCGAACTTGCCGACTCACTTGCAAGAATGAATAGCGCCTCCATAAGAGAAGAGGAAATGCTGGCAGACAGAGACTTCCACCGCACCCTGCTCCATGCCACCGGCAACCGCCTCTGGATAGCTCTTATCGAAGCAGTCTCGCAGACCTATCGCAACTGGATAGAAACTATAATGCTTGCTGCCGAAAACGATATAATGGAGCAGATAACCCAGACCCATGAAAAAATATTCAACAGTATCCTTGACAAGAACGTATCTGTGTGCATGAATGCTGTTGACGAGCACTATGACATCATCGATGATATTCATATATGAAATTACAGACCTCTATATATCCCCAAATATGACATATGTCAATTTGTGTAAGAATGATGAAACCTGATGCCGGATACTTGTAAAATCTACCGATATATGGTATAATATCGGCGTAGGGATTATTATTATTATTGCTCCGGCTGTGCTAAGACATGACCGCCGCAGTAAAGAAAGGGGGAACCTTTATGGATATTATTTTCTGGGCAGCCGCATTCGTTACCTTTGTAGCCGCAGAAGCAGCTACGGTACAGCTGGTCTCAATATGGTTCGCCGCAGGAGCACTGGTCACACTCATATTCTCATGCGTTTTTGATCTGTCACTGCCTGCGGAAATGGGTATATTCGTATTGTCTTCAGCATTATTTCTGCTCATAACCTTCCCTTTTCTGAAAAAGGGAAGGAACAAGGCTCATATTCCTACAAATACGGGCCTTGATATCGGCAAGACAGCAACTGTTATCGAAGAGATCAACAAGGACAAGGGTACAGGCCGTGTCACTCTCAGCGGAGTTGACTGGAGCGCAGAGCCTACTCCGGACAGCGATATCATCCCTGTGGGAAGTATCGTCACCGTCGTGAAGGTAGACGGCGCAAGGCTGACTGTATCGATCAAAACACTTCCGGAACAGTGATCCGGGAACAAACATCATACCAATTATATTATAAAAGGAGAACATTATCATGGAAATTTTCAGCTTAGTAATAGCAGCTGTACTCATAATACTTCTGCTCATAATACTCAAGGGCTTCAGGATCGTTCCTCAGGCTCAGATCTACGTTATAGAACACCTTGGCTCATTCAAATGTGAATGGGAGACAGGTATCCACTACCTCTGGCCATTCGTTGACAGGATCGCCGGCAAGGTATCCCTCAAGGAAAAGGTCGTTGACTTCAAGCCACAGCCCGTTATCACAAAGGATAACGTTACAATGCAGATAGATACTGTTGTATTCTATCAGGTAACAAATGCAAAGCAGTACATCTACGGCGTTGAGAGACCTCTTCAGGCTATCGAGAACCTCTCCGCTACTACTCTCCGTAACATCATCGGTGAGCTGGAACTTGACTCCACCCTCACTTCAAGAGACGTTATCAATACCAAGATCACCTCTATACTCGATCAGGCTACCGACCGCTGGGGCATCAAGGTAAACCGTGTCGAGCTCAAGAACATCCTCCCTCCCCGTGAGATCCAGGACGCAATGGAAAAGCAGATGAAGGCTGAGCGTGAGCGCCGTGAGAAGATCCTCCAGGCAGAGGGTGACAAGAAGTCACAGATCCTTGTGGCAGAAGGTGAAAAGGAATCACAGATCCTCAGAGCACAGGCTAAGAAGGAAGCTCAGATCCTTGAAGCTGAAGCTCAGAAGCAGGCTCTCGTACTGAAGGCTGATGCCGTAAGAGAGCAGAAGATACTGGAGGCTACCGGTGAAGCCAAGGCCATCGAAATGGTACAGCAGGCACTTGCAGAAAGTATCATCAAGCTCAACAATGCAAACCCAAATGAAAGAGTTATACAGCTCAAATCACTTGAATCCTTCGCAAAAGCCGCAGACGGAAAAGCTACCAAGATCATTATCCCAAGCGAAATACAGGGACTCGCAGGTCTTGCAACAGGTCTTAAAGCTATCCTCGAAAAGGATACGACTGAAAAGAACAGCAATTGATCCGGAAGCTCCCCTAATACAGGGGGAGCTTCATTTTATAAAACAACAACAGGACGGAACCATCAGGCCGTCTTTCGGGAAAGAGGTCCACTATGGCTGTTTTTAAATGTAAAATGTGCGGCGGAACTCTCAATGCCGCCGACGGCATAAACGTATGTCAGTGTGAATACTGCGGTACAACGCAGACTCTGCCGAAATCACGGGACGATATAACAACAAACCTCTTTAATCGCGCTAACAGTCTCAGACTAAGCAGTGAATTTGACAAGGCACTGGAAACATATGAAAAGATCGTAAATACCGCCCCGGATGATTCAGAGGCATACTGGGGAATGGTGCTGTGCAAATACGGCATAGAATATGTGGATGATCCGGTATCAAAGCGGAAAGTCCCCACCTGTCACCGTACACTCATGGAATCGATCATGGCAGATGTAGATTACAAATCTGCCCTTAGCTATGCAGATTCTGAAAGCAGAAGACTGTATTCGCAGGAAGCTGCCGAGATAGACCGGCTCCAGAGAAACATCCTTGATATAGCAAGGCGTGAATCACCATTCGATGTGTTCATATGCTACAAGGAGTCCGACGAACACGGCCGCCGTACCAAGGACAGTGTCATAGCCAATGATATCTATCACCAGCTCAGGCAGGAGGGCTTCAAGGTCTTCTACGCCGCAATAACTCTTGAAGACAAGCTGGGTACGGAGTACGAGCCGTATATCTTCTCTGCGCTCCAGAGCGCAAAGGTGATGCTGGTCATAGGCACAAATCCGGAATACTATACATCGCCCTGGATGAAGAACGAATGGAGCAGATACCTGCACCTTATGAAGAATGACCGAAGCCGTCTGCTTATCCCCTGCTACAGGGATATGGATGCATACGACCTGCCGGAGGAGTTTTCTCACCTTCAGGCTCAGGATATGTCCCGCATAGGCTTCATAAATGATATAATACGAGGCATAAGAAAGATAATCACAGGAGGCACCACTGTATATGAACAGTCTGTCCCTGAGGAAAGATCCCCTGCATCACAGAAGCTTGATCCTGAGAAGATGCTCCAGCGAATAGAGATATTCCTCAGCGACAAGGACTTCGAGAACGCTTCACGATACTGTGAAAGGGTACTGGATAACGATCCCGAATGTGCTCAGGCATATTTCTTCAAATTCCTTGCTGAGCACAGCTGTTCCTCGCCGGAGGAACTGTACAGACCTAAGGCAGTCACCTTCTTTGCTACAAGATACATATCCGGCTACGGCTTCAAGACCGATAACGAGGAGATATTCCGGACACGAATAAACTACGTCCTCGGACACTCGATGAAAAATGCCATTGCCTTCTCAAAGGGCAATGAGCATGACGAGATCGAGCACGTTTATGAAGGCATAGTCTCTATCGTCCGCAACGATATCGCCCAGCGTGAGCGCAAGCTTGAAGAACAGGAACAGCAGATAGCTATGGCTGCCTACGAACGCCAGCAGGCTGATGTGCAGAAGCTGGAGAAAAAGGTTGGCAGAAAAAAAATAAAGGCAATACTCCTCCTGCTTGCGATCATAAGCCTGTTCATAGCTTTAGGACTATTTTCAGACGGTGAAAGCTCAGGCACACTGTTCATAATCTTCTTCATCGGCCTTCTGATCTCATCGTTAATAGCATAGGCTGCGGAGGTAAGAATGGCAATATACAAATGTAAAATGTGCGGAGGCTCACTGGAGACCTCAGGCGACACGATATGCCGCTGCTCCTACTGCGGCACAGAACAGACTGTCCCCAGGCTGGACAACGAAGCCCGCAGCAGACTCTATGACAGAGCCAATTACTACCGCCGCAGCAGCGAATTTGACCGTGCGGAAGCGGTATACGAAAGTATCATCGCAGAATCTCCTCAGGAGGCTGAGGCCTACTGGGGCTCATGTCTCTGCCGTTACGGGATAGAATATGTCCGTGACCCAAAGACCGGAAAAATGGTCCCCACCTGTCACAGGACCCGATTTGACAGCATACTTGAAGACAGCTCCTACCTTATGGCGCTCAGATATGCCGACGGAGCTGCACGCAGTCTCTACGAAAGAGAAGCTGCATACATAGACCGTGTGCAGAAAAGAATACTCTCAGTCTCAGGCAAAGAGGAGCCCTTCGATGTGTTCATCTGCTACAAGGAGACTGATTCCTCAGGGATACGTTCAGACGCCAGCAATGAGGCTCAGAGGATTTACGATGAGCTTACAGCCAGCGGCTACAAGGTGTTCTTTTCACGAATGACACTTGAAGATAAGCTCGGACAGGAATACGAGCCCTACATATTCGCCGCCCTGCAAAGCGCAGGCGTTATGCTGGTAGTCGGAACAAAACCGGAGCATTTCACCTCCGTATGGGTGAAGAACGAGTGGTCACGCTTCCTCAGTCTGATGTCACAGGGGCAGAAGAAATTCATCATCCCCTGCTATAAGAACATGAACCCGTATGACCTTCCGGAGGAGCTTGTTTCCCTTCAGGGACAGGATCTCTCAAAGGCAGGAGCCGTACAGGAGCTTGCAAAAGCGGTTGAAAGGATGATAGGCGGCGGACAGTCAGCCACCTCATTCTCTGCGGCAAATACAGATTCCCTTGCGGAAAGAGCCTTTCTCTTCCTTGAGGATGAAAACTGGAAAAGCGCCGGAGAATACTGCGAAAAAGCCCTTGACGCTGATCCGAGGAACGCAAAGGCCTACCTTGCAAGAGCTCTTAAGGAGCTGAAGATCCCATCGCTGAAGGCGCTTGCCGCATACGGAAAACCAGTTGACGAAAACGACAGCTTTGAAAAAGCCATGAGATTTGCCGATCCCGAGCTTCGCAGCTCTCTTCAGGGATACAGCGATCAGTGCCGTATAAACGATGCGGCTCGCCGGCTTGAACGCTGTCACTATCCTATAGATGCAGAAAGAGTTCTGACTTCGCTGGCAAAGCTTGAAGGCCGGGGAGATTCGCTCCGCCTTGCAGAAGAGGCACGCAGGAAGCTTGAAGAGCTGCGAAAGATATCCTTTGATGAAGCTGAAAGAGCCATAAACGCCCCGGCTTCCGGAAGAGAGCTCACCAATGCCATAAGGCTCCTGAACGAAGCCGGAGATGTTTCCGGCAAGGACGCTCTCATTGAAAAAGCCGAAGCTCAGCTATCGAAGGTTTACTCCGAGGCCACTGCCCATATGGAGGCAGGCGAGAACAGTCAGGCGGCAGAAAAATTCAAATGGCTGGCGGACTACAAGGACGCTCTCCCCCTTGGACTGCGCTGCGAACGTCTTGCCCGGCAAGAAGAGTACAATCGCCGTTCAGCCGAAGAAGCTGCGGAAAGAGAGCGTGCGGAACAGGAAGCCATTGAGCGCAACCGTGCCCGTGCAGAGCTGAACAACAAGCTCCGGCAGCAGAAATTCTTTGGCTCAGTTGCGATCGGTGTACTGATAGCAATCTCATTCGTGCTTATATGGCAGTGCGTATCAGCCGCAAGATACTTCGGCCTTGTAATGGCAGATAACTACCGGATGAAAATGCTGATAGCATCGCCGCTGCTATGTTTCCTGCTTATGCACACCGCAGCGAGGAACTCCGACAGAGGCGGCACTGCAAGCTCAGTATCCATACTTCTTGCGGTAATAGTAATGCTTTTCACCTGCTTCTGTATGCACAGATCAGGCGGAGATATACTCTACCTCGGAATGACGGCGGCTCTCCATATCGGAGCAATGTTCGCCGGCAGCTTCACAGGTAAAAAAGCACATCAGTATTACGAACAGTAAGACACACTTTCAATCATAATGATATAGGGCGACGGACTACCGTCCCCCTTTAAAAAAGGAGGAAAATTTATGTTCAAAGGCAAAGACGAGCCGAAAACTCCGGATCATGGCCTTGCCAGCGTGATAATGTACGAGGGCGACAACAAGACCTTCGTATACAAGCACCCGATCCAGAATTTCAACCTTGGCTCACAGCTCATCGTTCACGAAACTCAGGAGGCAGTATTCTTCCGTGACGGCCAGGCTCTTGACCTGTTCGGTCCCGGACGCCACACTCTTGAAACACAGAACCTGCCTATCATCGGCAAGGCTTACAAGCTGCCGACCAATGCTGAAACGCCCTTCCACTGCGAGGTCTACTTCATAAACAAGACCGTCCAGATGGGCATAAAATGGGGAACAGATACCAAAGTCCGCTTTATAGAGCCTGAATCAGGACTTCCTATCGAGATAGGTGCCTGCGGACAGTTCAATCTCCGTATCAGCGATTCACGCCGCCTGCTTATGAAGCTGGTGGGAACTGCCGGCGAGTTCACTCAGGCAGATATGGTCAATGGAAGCTACGGTCTGAAGCCAACTGTTGCCAAGTTCAAGGCAATGATAATCAACAGGGTAAAGAGCAGCCTTGCACGTATAATCAAGGAAAACAATATCAATATCCTGGAGATCGACGAGAGACTTGATACTATATCCGATAAGCTCTGCGGAGTTATCAACGAGAACCTCAGCGAATACGGACTTGATATGCCGGAATTCTTCGTTGAGACCATCCTCACCCCCGATGACGATCCCAACTACAGACGTCTAAAGCAGCAGCACGCTGATCTCTACCTCAAGGTACGCCAGGAGGAGATCCTCAAGGCTGAGGCTGAAAAGGCAAGAGAGCGCCAGGCTGTTGAAGCCGAGACCGCTGCTCAGCTCAAGGTCATCAGCGCTAAGGGAGAAGCCGACGCACTGGTAGTAAAGGCAGCTGCCGAGGCAGAGGAAATGAGAATGAAGGGCTTCACATACCGTGAACAGACAGCCCGTGAAGTAGGACTTGGCGCTGTTACCCATATGGGAGGAGGCTCCGGCGGCGGAAATGCTGTAAGCGATATCGCCGGTCTCGGAGTTGCCCTTGGAGCTATGGGCGGCGTTATGGATATGACTAAGAACGCCATGAATCCGATGACAGCCGGCGCAGCAGCTGCTGTAGGCGGACTTACTGCCGGCGGCTGGACCTGCTCCTGCGGAAACACTGTTCCCTCCGGAGACTTCTGCAACGCCTGCGGAAAGAAGCGCCCAGGCCCTGCCGATACATGGGACTGCTCCTGCGGCAACAAAGGCATAATCGGAAACTTCTGCAACAACTGCGGCGCAAAGCGTCCGGCAGTAGCCGATGCCTGGGACTGCTCCTGCGGCAATAAAGGCATAGTCGGAAACTTCTGCAATAACTGCGGTGCAAAGCGCCCCGGTTCAGATGATACATGGGACTGCTCCTGCGGTGAAAAGAACAATACCGGAAACTTCTGCCGTAACTGCGGAAAGAAGAAAGGAGAATGATCATGAAAAACATTAAATCTCAGTCAATAGCCATTATCCTTATTATCGCAGCAGTCTTTTCAGCATTTGCTTTCCTGATACCTATAGAGCGTGAAGGAGTATTCTGGATCGGCTTTATCTTCGGACTTGTATCCATACTCATACAGATCCCCGTATTCGGATTCTCATTCCCACAGGAATCACAGCTCAAAAGCAAGGTTCTTGGCTATCCCGTATTCAGGATCGGCATCATCTACCTTGTGATACAGATGATACTCAGCGGAATCCTCTTCTTTGCTGGAGACGGCGGCGACTTCCCTGTATGGCTGGCACTGCTGCTCTGCATAATCGTGCTTGCCGGCGCACTTGTATTCGGTATCACGGCTAATATGGCAAGAGAAGCTATATCCAATATGGAAACAGTTTCAAAAGCTGATACCCGCATGATGAAGTCACTGGCTCTGAGAGCAGAGGCTCTTGCGTCAAATACAAATGATCCAATGCTTATGAAGGAGCTCAAGAAGCTGGCCGAGGATATATCCTTCAGCGATCCTGTCAGCGATCCCGTTATCGCAGAGCAGGAACACGCCCTTGTAAGCGTATTCGGACAGCTTGAAGCTGCGGTAAATTCCCAGAATCCCGGAGCTATCGACCTTTGCCGAAATGTAGGCGTTGCACTCTCAAACAGAAATGCAGCCTGCAAAGCAAATAAAAGATAACAAAAAGCCTCTCCGTATGTGTGATACTCATATAGCAGTTATATGTTAGTTATTGAGGGAAACCCTTTTGAAAAAGGGTTCCTCTGACAGAGGCG
>JAAYBK010000379.1 GCA_012718885.1 Ruminococcus sp.
ATTGCTTCAAGGAGCTGGTTCCTCGACAGGACTACTCCCCTGTTATTGAGGAATACAAGCAGAAGTCTGTATTCCAGTGCCGACAGATAAAGGTCATTGCCGTTGCGTGAGGCTATCCCCTTTTCGGTATCTATCGTCACATCCCCAAGCTGCGTCACGGAGCCTGTTCCTCCGGTTAGACGGAGTATGTTCTTTATACGCAGTATGAGTTCCCTGGGACGGAATGGCTTGGCTATATAGTCATCCGCTCCCAGCTCAAATCCTGTAACAGTGCTGTATTCATCGCCTGAGGCTGTAAGGAATATCACAGGGGTGCTGTATTCAGATTTTATTGCCGAGCATACTGCAAAGCCGTTTCCGTCGGCAAGGGATACGTCCAGCAGCACTAGGTCAAACCGTTCTTCACCGATTATCTCCAGCGCTCTTGTCTGTCCCTCGGCATTGACTACCGAAAAGCCCTCTTTTGTAAGGAATTCCGAGAGATTGGCTATTATGCTTTTATCATCTTCAACGAGAAGTATCTTCTTCATATTTTTCACATCCTGATTTTATATAGCAGATTATATTCTGATTCTAACATATTTTTACATTTTTTGCAATCGTCATCCGCCGCAGTTTTATTGTTAATAGAAAAAAATATTTCTGTGCTATTGATTTATATTTAATTATTTGGTATAATATTTAGGTATTGCTGGGGCATAGCCAAGCGGTAAGGCAACAGACTTTGACTCTGTCATCCCGTGGGTTCAAATCCCGCTGCCCCAACCAGAAACGCCCCGTCACTATGTGACGGGGCTCAATTAATTTACAACAAGGAGTTTCCGTATTATTGATATAAAAAAACAGGGTGTGATAAAATGCTTTATCACACCCTTGCTGTTTAATAATGCATCCACCAGTCAAGCTTTTTGCCTTGCTTTACAAGCTCTTCAAACATATCCATTGACTTAAACTCTATCGTTACGAGGGATATTGCTACCAGCGCCGAAAGCAAGTCAGCTATCGGGCCTGTGAAGAGTATTCCGTCTATACCGACGAATATCGGTAAAACGATAAGTATCGGCACGAAAAAGATTATCTGTCTTGTAAGCGAAAGTATAACGCCCTTTACCGGCTTTCCGATGGATGTGAAGAAAGTCGATGTTATTGGCTGCAGACAATTGAGCCAGGTGAAGAACAGGAATATCCTGAAGAACTTCGCACCGAATTCATAATATCCGCTGCTGGCGTCATCATTGGCAAAGGCTGCCAGTATCTGTCTCGGCATAGTCTGAAACATGATAAATGCCAGTATCGAGATAACTGCTCCGGCCTTTACTGCCATCCAGTATGCTTCACGCACACGGCGGTAGTTCCTTGCGCCGTAATTAAAGCTCTCTATAGGCTGTGTACCTTGTGCAAGACCTATTACAATGGAGAATACGATCATATGCACCTTCATTATGATACCTGCACAGGCCTGCGGGTCATCTGCTCCGTATTCAGAAAGCTCACCGTAATGCTTGAGTGAATTGTTGAGAACTACCTGAACTATCGCAATAGCTACCTGATTGAAGAACGAGGCCATACCTATCGAGGCGACTCTCCTTGTATGATCCATGACCGGCTTGAAATGACCTCTTTCAAGCTCCACCGTCTTGAAGCGTCTCACACAGGCTACTACGATAACGGCTGATACGACCTGTCCGATAACAGTTGCCCAGGCTGCGCCCTTCATCCCCCAGTTCATGCCCATTACAAATACTGCATCAAGGACGGTATTTATAACAGCTCCGGTAATATTGCATATCATCGTCATCTTCGGACTGCCGTCCGCTCTTATGAGATGACCTCCGCCTGTAGTAAGTATAAGGAACGGAAATCCGATAGCTGTGATGCTTACATAATCCTTTGCGTAAGGCATAACGTTTTCTGAGGCTCCGAAAACCTTCAGCAAAGGCGTCAGGAAGCCCAGAGTTATCCCGCAGAGCACTACTCCGCAGCCCACCAGCATTGTAAGTGCATTTCCTACATAGTATCCTGCTTTCTTTTTATCGCCCATGCCCATTGCAAGGTTAAAGCAGGACGCTCCGCCTATTCCGAAAAGCAGAGCCAGAGCCATACAGCCGGTAGTGAACGGGAATGCAATTGACGTTGCGGTATTTCCGAGCGTTCCGACCTTGCGTCCTATAAAGAACTGATCTACTATATTATATAGTGCGCTTACCAGCATTCCAACTATACTTGGTATCGCAAATCTCATCATCAGCGATCTGACATTTTCAGTTCCAAGAGGATTTCCTGCGCCGTTTGCTCCCGGCGAAGGACCTCCCGGTCTTCCAGCTCCAGGCGGCGGACCGCCCATTCCCCCTGCTCCGGGCGGCGTGCCTCCCGGTCTGCCGGCACCTGGCGGAGGGCCGTTCCTCTTTTCCGAAGGATCGCTCATTATGTCATTAGAAGTTTCTTCCATACTTTCCCCCTCTTGAATTAACAACAATGATTTTGTATAACAAATTATATTATACAACATTTTTCAATAAATTTCAATTGTATGATCGTATTAATAATATCCTGTATCGCTTTTTATATTTATGCAAAAATAACTGGTTTTTAACTTCTCATATCATTTATTGCTTCTTCCGCTCGTTTTTTTGTTAACTACGTGAAAAATCGGCTTCCTGCTCTTGACTTTTCTCTGAAAAAATGTTATAGTATATAAGTAAAATACAGTTGTACGCCTGTGGCGGACGATTTATTCTAAAATATATGGAGTTTCAGTATGAACAGAAGATCTCAGCTGATAGTTGCTGAGGCAGATATACTCCCCGAGGTCTTCACAAAAGTCCTGGAAGTAAAAAAGCTCCTCGCCAGAAAAGACGAAAAGAGCTCTGCATCTGCCTGCAAGCGTGTCGGTATATCAAGAAGCGCTTATTATAAGTATAAAGACAGCGTTTTTTCTTATGAGGAGCTGTATACCAGAAAGATAGTAAACCTCTATCTCCTGCTCAACGACAGCCCCGGCGTTCTGTCAAGCGCACTCGTTTTTCTTCATAATATGAATGCAAACATCCTTACCGTCAACCAGAGCATTCCTGTTGACGGTGCGGCAGCTGTTAATATATCGCTGCGTCTTTCCGGTGAATCCGAGGACGAGCTTGCTTCACTCAATTCAATAACTGAACTCAACGGCGTTCTTGAGGTCAAGATCCTCTCCGCTGAATAGTTCTCAGGAGGTTCATTCTATGTCAGTCAAATTTGCAGTTTTAGGTCACGGTGTTGTGGGCTCAGGCGTTGTCGAGCTCTTCTATAAAAATAAGAACAGTATAGAGAAAAAAGCCGGTACTGAAATGGATATAAAGTATATCCTCGATCTCAGGGATTTCCCGGATTCTCCTTACAAGGACAAGTTCACCAAGGACTTCAATGATATCCTCAATGATGATGAGGTAACCTGCGTAGCTGAGTGTATGGGAGGCGTTGAGCCAGCTTTCACTTTCGTAAAGTCATGCCTTGAAAAGGGCAAGAGCGTTGCTACTTCAAATAAGGAGCTGGTTGCAGAAAAAGGAGATATCCTCCTCAAGACAGCAAAGGATCATAACTGCAACTTCTTCTTTGAAGCCAGTGTAGGCGGAGCTATCCCGATTATCCGTCCTCTCCACCGCTGCCTCGCTGCCAACGATATCACAAAGGTGGCCGGTATCCTCAACGGTACAACAAACTTCATCCTCACAAAGATGTATAATGACAATATGCCCTTCGAAGAAGCTCTCGCTCTCGCACAGAAGCTTGGATACGCTGAAAAGGATCCTACTGCCGATATCGAAGGTCACGATGCCTGCCGCAAGATATGTATAATATCTTCACTGGTTTTCGGCAAGCACGTTTATCCTAAGAGTGTTTACACAAAGGGTATATCAAAGGTACAACTCAGTGATGTGGCTGCTGCCGACGTGCTCGGATACGCTATAAAGCTTGTGGCTACTGTTACACATCAGCCGAACGGCAAGATCCTTCCTGCTGTTATGCCAATGCTCGTCTCACACGATAACATCATGGCCGGCGTAAATGATGTATTCAACGCTGTTCTCGTTTACGGCGACGGTATCGATCAGGCTATGTTCTACGGCAGAGGCGCTGGCAAGCTGCCTACTGCAAGCGCTGTTATGGGAGACGTTATCGAGGCTGCAAAGCATAAGATCACTGTTTTCTCTCAGTCCTGGGAATCCTCAGACAACGACAGCTTTGTTGATGATATCGATAACTTCACTTCCCGCTGGTACTTCCGTGTTCCTGCCGGAGCCGATACTCCCGAGGGCTCTTATGAGCACGAGGACGGTATCTCGTTCATCACTGAAGAGAAACTCACATTCACTCAGGCTGCTGAATATTCAGCTAAGATAAATGCACTGGCACTTATCCCTGTGCTTGAATGATATAAAATAACGTAATAAAATCAATCATATAAGGAGATCCTTTCTGCAAAGGGTCTCCTTAATTTTTCAATAAAACACCCACAGAAAGGACAGTACGCCTCCACTGTGAGCCGGCAATATAATTTTAAGCCATTTATTCAGAATTGTTCGGATATCCGGGCATAAAAAGCGGACTGTTCCTGCCAGAACAGTCCGTATATAAATATTAGAGAGGTACCAAAATTATGAAATGATATTATTCAACTTCTTCAAGACGAACATTGGTTATATACACAGTTGCAGTTGAGCCCCTATTACCCATATTGAACTCAAGTCTTCCAAGCGGATCGTCCTTCTCGGTCATCTCAAAGTCATATGTGAAGGTCTGCTTTTCAGTGGAAAGAGTAAGAGTAGTATCGGGCAGATATCTTATCCAGCCAGCGTTCGGAGCGGAAACGCAGGTGATGATGTCACGCTGCTCATCAGCCCATGCGTCAAATGAAACACGGTACTTCTTGCCCTTTATCATAGGCATCTCAGGCTGTACCAACTGAACGGAGTAATCAACAGTTCCCTCGTTCTTAGTCGTGATAACGATCATATCATCACGGATCTCAGCTTCACCTTCGCCGCCCTCAAAGAGAAGGAACTTCCAGTTTGTATCGTCAGTAAGATCTTCCTGCTCCTTGAAGTCGCCGTTGTATATGAAGTTTCCGTCCTCAGTAGCCTCACGGTAATGTTTCTCAGGCTTCTTTACATCTGAATCGTACCATGATTTCTTATAAACACGAACATAATCGATCTCAAATTCTGCCTTGTCAAAATCAGTTGTCTCATCAGGATTACCCGGCCATGATCCGCCTACTGCAAGGTTCATCTGAACGAAGAAGGGCTGATTGAAAGGAGCCGGATAGGGCTTTTCGTCCTGACCCTCTTCTGCTGTGAACCAGTCATTTGCTGTGAGATAGAGCTGATCGTCGATATACCAACGGATCTCACCAGGCTCCCACTCAACTGAATACTCATGGAAATCGCTGGAAAATGAACCGTCCTCGAGAACAACAGTGCCCTGCTGCTCGCCCTTAGGTTCGCCGTAATGGAGAGTACCATAAGCAGTTTTTGTATCGCTGCCGAGTACCTCCATGATATCGATCTCGCCGCACTTAGGCCACTGACCGTAGAAGCTTTCGTCGGTTGGCATCATCCAGATTGCCGGCCAGAGTCCCTGTCCCTCAGGAACCTTTGCACGGGCTACTACCTTACCGTAGGTAAAGTCCTTTTTGTTCTGGGACTTGATCTTACCGGATGTGTAGTAATCCTTGCCGCTTCTTTCTGTCTTTATAGCCTTGAGAACAAGATTTCCGTCACGCAGGAACACGTTGTCAGTAGATGTTGTATATGCCTGTAATTCGTTGTTTGTCCAGCCAGGCTCATGGGGATCGTAATCCCAGATAGAAGTATCGAGCTCTGTGCCTGTGAATTCGTCGTTCCACAAAAGGCTGTATCCCTA
>JAAYBK010000380.1 GCA_012718885.1 Ruminococcus sp.
AAGGAAGTAGTTTCCGAGACTCCTAAGATTGAAGAAAAGAAGAAGCGCATCCACAAGGTCATGGTCAAGCCCGTCAAGGTCAAGGCTGTAGCAAAGAAGCCTGCTGACAGTGACGACGATGAACCGCCGACGACCGTTGTTCAGGGATATGTACAGCCGGCTGAAAAGGCCGAAAAGCCAGTTTCAAAGCCCGGTGTTGACGCTGCTCCGGCAGGGCCTCCGCCGATCCCATTCACTCCAAAGAGAACAGAGCCTGTTCCTCCCCCGGATTACAATTACGCAGATCAGTTCAGCGCAGATGACGAGGGTACAATGGTTCTCAGCGATTACAAGCCAAACGAGCCTGAAACTCCCCCTGCAAAACTCCTGCGCCGCTCTACAAATGAGACAGTTCTCATCAGCAAGAACGTCTTTACTCTCGGCAAGGAGAGAGCAAAGGTCGATTACTGCGTTACAAATAACAAGACTGTCAGCCGTATGCACGCAACTATCTACCGCAGAGGAAATGTATATTATATAGTAGACAGCAATTCCACCAACGGAACTTTTGTCAACAACTCACGTATCCCGGCTCAGACTGAGGTCAAGCTGAATAACGGCGACCTCCTCAGGCTCTCAAATGAGGAGTTTGATTTCAAGGAGGATTGACGCTGCAAAGGGGTGAAGCATGGAATACATCGCAGCCGCCGATACTGATATCGGCACAACGAAACAGGTCAATCAGGACAGCGTTTGCGTCAAAACCGCTAAATGCCGCCAGGGCAGAGTGGCTCTTATAATGATATGCGACGGAATGGGCGGGCTCTCAAAGGGAGAGCTGGCCAGTGCCACTGTTGTAAGGAGCTTTTCAGACTGGTTCGAGAAGGATATTCCCGGCGAGGTGGATAACTGGAACTGGAATGAGATCAGTAGGAAAACCGCTGAACGCCTGGCTATGCTCAACCAGAAGATAATCGAGCACGGCAGACAATGTGAGCTCAAGCTGGGCACTACCTGCACCGGCATGATAGCATTCAACTCCGAAATGATGACCTTCCATGTAGGCGATACCCGTATATATAAGCTCTCAGACAGCCTTGATATACTCACCGAGGATCATACCTTCGTGAACCGTGAGATCAAAAGGGGCACTATGACCCCCGAGGAGGCTCTCAGAGATCCCCGAAGAAACGCTATTACCCGGTGTATAGGCGTAGCAGACAGCGTTTCGCCGGACATCACCTTCGGCAAGCTTGAATACGGTGTGAATTATATGCTTTGCTCAGACGGCTTCCGCCATGTCCTTACTGAAAATGAGATACTGAAGGAGCTGTCCCCGTCAAAAGTCAGGACCAAAAAGGTCATGCAGACAAAGCTCAGGCAGCTTATCGATACCGTCAAAAAGCGTGACGAAAGAGATAATATCTCCGCAGCCATATTCAGGGCTGAACCGTAAAGGAGCAGGATATGACGATATATGAATTAATGGTCATCGCTGTTGCCGCAGGTGTGTTCATGATTATCAATATCATTATGTGGAGCGTTATCGCCCACAAGGAGAAAAAAGCCGCTGCCGCAGATAACACCAGCCGGCAGAAGACACAGGATGATTTCATCATCGAGGAAAATATACTGTTCGTACATACAGACGAGATGCTATAAATACAGTTCCCGGAAGCAGGACATTGCCGCTTCCGGGATTTTTTTGCCGTGAAAAATGCACCAATGACAAGCTCAGGTATTTGTTATATTTTTCATATCAGGCAATTGACATTAAGTTGGCATCATGTTATAATTAATTGTGTATGTGCAAATGAAGAAAGCACGGCAAATATATATAAACGGAGATAAGAGAATTGAATAAAACTGTTAACGGCCTTAAGATCAATTACGAGGAAAAAGGCGAAGGAGATCTGATAGTCCTGCTCCACGGCTGGGGCAGCAACATAAAGCTTTTTGCGAATATGATAGACCTCCTCTCCAAAAAATACAAAGTAGTTGCTATGGATATGCCCGGCTTCGGCGAGAGCGAAGAGCCCCACGAGGTATGGGATGTGAGCAGCTATGTGCAGTTCGTCATAGACTTTATAAAGGATTACAACGTCAAGGAGGTAATGCTCCTTGGTCATTCTTTCGGCGGAAGAGTAATTATAAAAATGCACAGTCTCAAGGAGCTGCCATTCAAGGTCACAAAGGTGATACTTGTGGACAGCGCAGGCATTATGCCGCCTAAGTCCAACAAGAAGAGCTGGCGCACACGCTATTATAAGATAGGAAAGGCTTTCCTTTCCACAAAGCTCATGCAGAAGCTTGCTCCGGACGCTCTTGAAAACTTCCGCAAGAAAATGGGAAGCGCAGACTATGCCGCCGCTTCACCTATGATGAGACAGGTCATGGTCAAGGTGGTAAACGAGGACTTAGAGCCCTATCTGCCCAATATCAAGTGCCCTACACTTCTTGTATGGGGCGTGAATGATACCGCTACACCGCTCTCCGACGGAGAGAAAATGGAAAAGCTCATACCTGACGCCGGACTTGTAAAGCTTGAGAACGCCGGCCACTATTCCTTCCTTGAGCAGCAGTTCATCTTCAACCGGGTGATGTGCAGCTTTATGAAGATAGAAGACTGATATTACAGCGAATCCAAGGAGATAAATATGAATCTGGTTTTATGGTGCATCTATGCGGCAGTCACACTGTTCGCAATAATCTTTTCAGGGCTGAGAGAGTTCCATATGCTCCAGCTCAACGGCTACAAAACACCCGAACATTCATGGTGGATGAAGAAGAACATCAAGCGCTACATCCCCCTCATCATATTCTTAGTGATACAGCTCATGCTCCTGCCTCTGGAGCGTGTACTTACATTGGACTGCGAAAAGCACGTTCTCAACACCTCTAAGCTAAGGCTTGCATACGGCATAACCGGTTTCCTTACCGCTGCAAATATCGGTATCGCCATTGCCAACAAGCCCGGAAAGAAATTCAAGAAGCCGCTGGTATACACAGCCCGTGTAAAGCGAATGCTCGTGACATTTTTCATACTCATCGCCCTCATCTTTACAGGCGCATTCGTCTGTGCAGACAGAGTGGACTATAAGGGCGCATGGAGATTCACAAATGTGCTGCCATTTGTATTCACAGGTGCAGCTCTCTACCTCACACCGATACTCGTCCCCCTCTCAAACCTTATCAACAAGCCGATAGAGAAGTCAGTGCAGAGGTGGTACATCAACGACGCCAAGCGCATACTCAGGGAAATGCCCTCCCTCCACAAGATCGGCATTACCGGAAGCTATGGCAAGACCAGCATGAAATTCTACCTCAGCGAGCTCCTGGGCTCACAGTATGAGACCCTGAAAACTCCTGAGAGCTTCAATACTCCTATGGGAGTCACAATAACTGTCCGCCGTGACCTGAAGCCTACACATGAGTATTTCATCTGTGAAATGGGTGCAAGAAGAGTTCACGAGATCAAGGAGCTCTGCGATATCGCAAATCCCCAAGACGGAATAATCACATCCGTAGGTCCTCAGCACCTTGAGACCTTCGGCTCTGTGGACAATGTTCTCAATACCAAATTTGAGCTTGCCGATGCAGTACAGGCTACCGGCGGAAAGATATACCTCAACGGCGACAATGAGCTCATCCGCAAGAAGGCTCCCGAGTACAAGAACAGGATACTCTACGGACTTCAGGAGGGCAATGACTACCGTGCAACGGATATAAGCGTTTCCGACAGAGGCACAGAGTTCACTGTCACTACTCCCGGCGGAGAGAGCTTCCGCTACAGCATGAAACTTCTTGGCGAGCACAATGTACAGAACGTACTCGGAGCTATCGCCTACTGCCACGGACTTGGCATAGCCCTTGAAAAGCTGGCTCTGCCGGTAAAGCGTATCGCCGCAGTACCACACAGATTACAGCTTCTGGATAAGGGCGGAAATATGACCTTTATCGACGATGCCTATAACTCCAACCCCAGCGGCTGCCGTGCGGCGCTGAATGTGCTGGGACTGTTTGATGCCTGCCGCATACTGGTAACTCCCGGTATGGTAGAGCTTGGCGCAAAGCAGGAGGAGCTGAACTACGAGTTCGGTCAGGAAGCAGCGAAGGCCTGCGATTATATCGTTCTTGTAGGAAAAAATCAGACTGTGCCGATATATAATGGTATAAAGGATGCAGGCTACAATATGGATCAGGTATTCGTTGCAGATTCACTCAACGAGGCGCTGACAAAGGTCCAGGCGTACCAGACCTCAAAGAAGAAGATCGTCCTTCTTGAAAACGACCTTCCCGACAACTATTAAAATAATTCGGAATGAGGAATTCGGAATTAAATAAAGGAGTAATTATTATGAAGATCAATCTTGCAGTTCTTTTCGGCGGAAAAAGCGTTGAACATGAGGTATCAGTCATCTCAGCAGTTCAGGCTATGGCAAGCATGAATAAGGAAAAATACAACATCATCCCTGTATATATGACCAAGGGCAACGAGTTCTATACAGGCGAAAAGCTCTTCGATATCAACAGCTTCAAGGATATCCCGGCTCTTCTCAAGGAGTGTACAGAATGTGTATTCGTAAGAAGCGAGGGCAAGGTCCAGCTCATCCGCCAGAAGATGAAGAAGTTCGGCTCTAATCTCATATCCGATATAGACGTTGCATTCCCTATAGTTCACGGCACAAACGTTGAGGACGGCGCTTTGCAGGGCTATCTCCACACCCTTGACCTGCCGTATGTAGGCTGTGACGTTCTCGCTTCAGCAGTAGGCATGGACAAATTCGTTATGAAGATACTCCTCAAGGATGCAGGCTTCCCTGTTCTTGACTGCTGCCGCTTCGCTTCATTCGACCTCGACAAAATGGACGATATGATAAAGCAGGTAGAGGCAAAGTTCCCCTATCCTGTCATCGTAAAGCCTATAAACCTTGGCTCCAGCGTTGGTATCTCCAAGGCAAGCGACCGTGACGGACTCATCAAGTCCATTGAAGAGGCCTTCGAGTTCGCAGACCGTATCCTTGTTGAGCCTGCTGTTGTTCAGCTCAAGGAGATAAACTGCTCCGTAGTCGGAGACAGCGAGTCCGCAGAGGCTTCCGTATGCGAGGAGCCTGTACAGCAGGATGAGATCCTCAGCTACAAGGATAAGTACGTAGGCGGCGGAAAGTCCGGCGGAAGCAAGGGCATGGCTACTCTCAAGAGGAAGATCCCCGCAGAGATCACTCCCGAGCAGGAGGAATTCGTAAGAAAGACCGCTGTTGACGCATTCCGCTATCTGGGCTGCAACGGTGTTACACGTATCGACTTCATGCTTGATAAGGCTACAGACAAGATCTATATCAACGAGATAAATACTATCCCCGGCTCACTGGCATTCTACCTCTGGGAGCCTAAGGGAGTCAAGTATACAGAGCTTCTTGAGCGCATGATACAGCTTGCCCTCAAGCGTCACAGACAGGGCGAGAAGATAAGCTATACATTCGAGACAAATATCCTCTCAATGGGAGGAAGCTTCGGGTCTAAGGGAAGCAAGTCCTGATAAGATCATGTTTTATAATGATGATAGGATTTTTTAAGGGGAAAATATGATTGAAAAAATCAATTTGCCAACGGCGAAAAAAAATATAGAAGATTCGTACATAACTAAAAAGGTCACAACAAAAGCAAGAAAATTTTTATCATATTCAGTGCTTTTTATATTTGCAGTAATGGTTATAGCAATGGTTATAGGGGCATTTTTACCGGTAAAAGTTGTTTTTAGTGTTTTGGGAATTGGCTTTTCACTAATTTTAATTATCGCCAGTTTAATAGCTGATTCAACAATTATGAAAAAAATATTTTTATATATGTTAGGTATAATGTGTGCTACTATTACATTGGAGGGTATTGATAACCAAAGTATCGTAAAAGAAATAAATCAGAATCTTTTTCACATTATATTAATTCTGTTTTGGGTGACAATAATTTTTGATCCTATATTAAGTATTGTATTAAATTTGATAGAGATACATAGACGTGAAAAACGCTGTATGTATCCTATAGTACCTGAATTATCAGATCTTTCAACGTTCAAATGCTATGAAATGCTCCCAGAAAAATCGGTATATGCAGGAGAAAGAGTGTACACATACAGGTATAATTATGAGGAATACATTTTTTCAATAGATGCAGATGAACTCATATATGAAATTTCTCTTATCGGTATTGATCCGAATTCGCCGGAGAAATTCTATGAGGAGCTTGTTTTTGCAAAAAAGAAAGAAAATCTAAAAAAACAATTAGCTGAAGCTTTAATGGCTTCTGCTGTTGTGGTATCTTTTCTTTTTTTAAAAATATCTTTGTTAGACTGAATTATTAACAGATAGGAGGTTTTTTAATGACCGAAAAAGAAAAACAGCAGGCAGGCGAGCTTTACAACAGCAATGACCGTCAGCTCCTTGCGGAAAGAGTGGCAGCTGATAGCCGGGACAATTTTCTCGTCTGTGGTGATTGCGATATTATTATTTGTTGCCGGAACGACAATACTTACAAATATGTAAAATTAAGATAAACTATACATTCGAGACAAATATCCTCTCAATGGGAGGAAGCTTCGGGGCTAAGGGAAGCAAGTCCTGAGAGAATAAGAAAAAATAGTTTTTTAGGAGCAAATGATATGTGTGCTGATTGGGACGATGAAGATTACAACGAAGAACTTGAATCTGTTTATGGAAAAATAAAAGCTGAAAGAGCACGTAACGGGGAAGATGTTGATGCACCCATAACGGTCACTCAAAAGCAGCTCATAGAAGAAAGACGCATAAGCAGAGGGGAACCTGAATTAATTGAAAAACCAAATAATCAGGTTGATTTAATAACCAAAAAAATAAATACTATAGCTCTTATCGGTATGGCAGCGGCTATTGGTTTGGGAAGTATAGATAATCTGGGGATATTATCTTCGTTAGGTACAAATATAACAGGAAAGTTGTTCTTTGCTTTCCTCGGGCTATTTACCACTTCTCTGCTTATTCAGACTTGGCTGGGAAATCCCCGTTTTATTGATGATGAAACAAATGAAAGATTAAAGAATTCTTTAGGCAGAAGAATTGGCTTTACAATAGGAGCTTTGATCGTAATAGTTATTTCTATTAAACTTATGCTGTCAAAATAAATAACGCATATAATAAAATAAGGAGGGTTTATTATGACCGAAAAAGAAAAACAGCAGGCAGGCGAGCTTTACAACAGCAATGACCGTCAGCTCCTTGCGGAAAGAGTGGCAGCCAAGAAGCTCTGTGCAGAGTACAATGTTATCCCCTACAACGACTATCAGAAGAAGGAGCGCCTTCTCGACAGGCTCATTGCCCTGAGAGGCGAAAATACCTGGATAGAAGCAAATTTCTTCTGCGATTACGGCTACAACATCGTTATGGGCAACAATTTCTATTCCAATCACAACCTTGTGATACTTGACTGTGCAGAAGTTGTTTTCGGCGATAATGTATTTATCGGACCTAACTGCGGATTCTATGCCGCCGGACACCCGGAGGACTTTGCTACCCGCAACCAGGGACTTGAATACGCAAAGCCCATAAAAGTCGGCAGCAATGTCTGGATAGGCGGAAACGTCTGTGTTATGCCGGGAGTAACTATCGGCGATAATACAGTCATCGGCGCAGGCAGCGTTGTGACTGAGGACATCCCCTCCGGAGTAGTAGCTGCCGGAAATCCCTGCAAGGTGATACGCCCCGTCAAGGTAAGCGATACACCTGCTCCTGCTCCGTCATCTGAAAACGCAGAAAAGCCGGTTCAGCCTGTAGAGAAGAAAACTGTCCAGGTAAAGAAAAGGGAAATAAGGATCGAAGAGATCAAGAAGTGACATTATCGCAGCAAAAAATAAATAAGGAGGACTAAGCCATGAATACCCTGCACTTCAGATATGCTGTAGAGATAGAAAAGACCCGCTCCATAACGCAGGCTGCGGAGAATCTCTACATGGCTCAGCCCAATCTGAGTAAGGCCATAAAGGAGCTTGAAAATACCCTGGGGATAACCATATTCCGCAGGACCTCAAAGGGCGTAATACCTACGGATCAGGGACTTAAATTTCTTGCCTATGCCAAGCAGATACTCATTCAGATCGACAATATGGAGGCTATCCATTCCCCGGATAAGGCTCAGAACCGTAAGCTGAGGATATCCGTGCCGAGAGCAGGATACATCTCCAAGGCATTTTCAGAGTATATCGCAGCTATGGACTCACCGGATGATATGGAGCTCTACTTCTGCGAGACAAACTCCCTCAGAAGTATCGAGAACGTCCGTGAGAACGGCTATGATTTCGGCATAATCAGGTATAATACCGCCCATGAGAAGTATTTCACCGATTTCCTCGCAGAAAAGAATCTGGAGGGAAAGCTGCTCTGGGAGTATGAGATGCTGGCCGTAATGTCAGCAGAGCATCCTGTGGCCAACGACGAGGATCTGACTTATGCAGCACTTTCTGCACAGTATACAGAGCTCTGTCAGGGCGACGATGCTGTCCCATATGTATCAGGAGCAGTTGAAAAGCTCTTTTCCGAGAACCGTCCGGCAGATGTACCGGTAAAAAGGGTTTGTATGTACGACCGTGGAAGCGCTATCGACTTCCTGCTCACCGTACCGCAGGCCTTCATGCTGGATTCACCTGTGCCTGACAGCCTTTGCGGAAAATACGGCCTTGTGCAGAGAAAATGTGCTTTCCCCGACAACAGCTTCAAAGATATGCTTATCTACACCAACGGCCACAAGCTCTCCGATAAGGAGCTGAAGCTTGTGAATAAGCTTTATGAAGTGCGAAATGAAGCTGCATTTGCTGAATATGTCTAAAATCAAACCACCGCCCTCAAATCAAAGATATAATAGAGAATACTTATATATACTTATCTATATATCTTATATCATTATCATACCAGTTAAACAGGCAGTCATAACAGGCTGCCTGTTTTTATTTCCGGAAAAGATATGTCTGAGTATGCAGGGAATGTACGGGGGCTGCCTTTATATACCAATCCGAAACCGTTATTACAATATCGATACTGGAATATCGATATTCCTGTGTTATATTTGTGCAACAACCTTTTCTATGATATAATTATGAATATATCTGAGCAGTATGGGTGCTGGAGGATATCAAAGGCGATCTCCTTCATGTTTACTGCAAATCTATCATAAGGAAGGTATGGGCAATGTTTGAAATACTTGAAAAGAAAATTCTTAACCCGACTGTTACCCTGATGAAGATAGCCGCTCCCAAGGTGGCTAAAAAGGCCGAGCCCGGCCAGTTCATCATCCTCAGAACAGACGAGAACGGCGAGCGTATCCCGCTCACTATAGCCGATTTCGATCGTGAGGCAGGTACAGTTACAATTATATTCCAGATCGTAGGAGCTACAACAGAAAAGCTCAATCACCTCAATGAAGGCGACTGCCTCCAGGATTTCGTAGGTCCTCTCGGCAGAGCAACAGAGACTGAAGGCCTCAAGAAGGTGGCAGTTGTCGGCGGAGGCGTTGGCTGCGCTATCGCTTACCCCGTAGCAAAGAAACTCCATGAGCTGGGCGTTGAGGTACACTCGATCGTCGGCTTCAGAAATAAAGATCTCGTTATACTCGAGGATGAGTTCAGAGCTTCAAGCTCTAAGTTCGTGCTCATGTCAGATGATGGTACAGCCGGCGAAAAGGGTCTTGTTACCGATGCTCTCAAGAAGCTCATCGACAGCGGCGAGAAGTACGACAGAGTCATCACTATCGGACCGCTTATAATGATGAAGTTCGTCTGTCGTCTCACTAAGGAGTACGAGATACCCACAGTTGCATCCATGAACCCCATAATGATAGACGGTACAGGTATGTGCGGCGGCTGCCGTCTTACTGTAGGCGGCCAGACAAAGTTTGCCTGCGTTGACGGACCTGAGTTCGACGGCCACCTCATCGACTTCGACGAGGCTATGGCAAGAGGCGCTATGTACAGAGACTTCGAGCGCCATGCACATGAAGAGACCTGCAACCTGTTCAAGAAGGAGGTAAAGTGAGATGCCTAATATGTCACTTGTAAGAAATGAAATGCCGGTACAGGAACCGGATGTAAGAAATAAGAACTTCAAGGAAGTTGCCCTCGGATATACCGAAGAGCAGGCTATCGATGAGGCTAAGAGATGCCTTAACTGCAAGAACAAGCCCTGCTCTACAGGCTGCCCCGTACAGATCGATATCCCTGCATTCATCTCAAAGGTGGCTGAGGGAGATTTCGCCGGAGCATATAAGGTTATCACACAGTCCAGCTCACTCCCTGCTGTATGCGGAAGAGTATGTCCCCAGGAGACACAGTGCGAGAGCAAGTGCGTAAGAGGCATAAAGGGCGAGGCTGTTGCTATCGGACGTCTTGAGAGATTCATCGCCGACTGGCACAACGCACAGCCTGAGACTGCTGTTGAGAAGCCGGCTTCAAACGGCCATAAGGCTGCTGTTATCGGTTCAGGTCCTTCCGGACTTGCCTGTGCAGGAGACCTGGCAAAGAAGGGCTATGACGTTACAGTATTCGAGGCTCTCCACGTTGCCGGAGGAGTTCTCTCCTATGGCATCCCTGAATTCCGTCTCCCCAAGACAATCGTCCAGAAGGAGATCGAGGGACTTAAAGCTCTCGGCGTAAAGGTTGAGACAAACACTGTTGTGGGCAAGACTATCTCTGTTGACGAGCTCATGCAGGAGGAAGGCTTTGAGACTGTATTCATCGGCTCAGGCGCAGGCCTCCCAAGATTCATGAACATCCCCGGTGAGAACCTTAACGGAGTATACTCCGCAAACGAGTTCCTCACAAGAATAAATCTTATGAAGGCTTATAAGCCAGACAGCTCAACTCCTATCAAGGCCGGCACAAAGGCTGTTATCGTAGGCGGCGGAAACGTTGCTATGGACGCAGCACGCTGTGCAAAGAGACTGGGCGCTGAGGTATATATCGTATACAGACGTACAGAAAATGAGCTCCCTGCAAGAGCAGAGGAAGTTGAGCACGCTAAGGAAGAGGGCATCATCTTCAAGTTCCTCACCAATCCTACAGAGATCACTTCCACTGAGAACGGCTGGGTAAAGAGCGTAATCTGCCAGGAAATGGAGCTTTCAGAGCCTGACGCTTCCGGAAGAGCAAAGCCTGTTCCGAAGGAAGGCGCTTTCGTTGAGATAGAGGCAGACTGCGTTATCATGTCTATCGGTACATCACCGAATCCGCTCATCAAGTCAACTACAGCAGGTCTTGACACTCAGAAGTGGGGCGGTATAATCGCTGACGAGGACGGCCTTACCTCCAAGGAGGGCGTATACGCCGGCGGAGATGCAGTTACAGGCGCAGCAACAGTTATCCTCGCAATGGGCGCCGGCAAGAAGGCAGCCGCTGCTATGGATGAGTATATGCAGAAGAAGTGATCCCCTGAACGGAGGGATACGATGAATAAGAACATCACCTCACAAACTCTTTCAAGGCTGCCGCTATATTTCAACTACCTTATTTCCCTGCCTGAGAGCAGGAAATCCGGACATATATCCGCTACGGCTATCGCAGAAGCCCTTGGACTGAATGACGTTCAGGTCCGCAAGGATCTCGCCTCAGTCTCCAACGGCGGAAGGCCAAAGGTCGGATACCCCACCAAGGAGCTTATCGGCGACATCGGAAAATTCCTTGGCTTTGCCAACCATGACGGAGTGATCGTTGTGGGTATGGGAAATTTCGGCAGGGCTATGCTGGAAAACCGCAGCTTTGCAGATTACGGCTTTGAAGTTGTCGGCGGATTTGACTGCGATGAAAAGCTGGTCGGCACTGAAATAAACGGGAAACCGGTAAGGAATGTGAGCGAGCTCGGCAGCTTCTGCCGGGAGAGAAATATACAGATAGGTATAATCACTGTACCTGAGGCTGCCGCACAGGAGGTCTGCGATATAATGACCGGGGCAGGAATAAAGTATATCCTCAATTTCGCTCCGGTACACCTGAGCACTCCGGCCGGAGTGGCAGTACATAACGAGAATATCTCCCTTACACTGGCAATGCTTGCAAGAAAAAATGATATCGGAGATATAAAATAAGATAAGAAGAGCGGCTGCGGCCGCTCTTTTCTTTCAACAAAAATAAAACAAGATCGACGGCAGCAGCATTTTTCTTATTGATTATGGATAAAAATTCTGCCTTGACTATTGATTTTTTCAGAAATGTGTGATATAATAACTATATATTATTTTTGAAAGAAGGTCTTGTAATGGACATCAAAGAAAAAATCGGAGAAATCGCTGACAAGGTAAAAGGCGATAAGGACTTACAGAAAAACATCACCAAGGATCCTGTTAAGGCCGTTGAAGGTATTACAGGCGTAGATCTTCCTGATGACAAGATCAACAAAGTCGTTGACGCTGCCAAGGACAAGGTCGGCGATGTTATCGATAAGTTCAAGAAGTAAATTGATCGGGGCACTGCTGTAAGCGTGATGCTTATATAACAGCATATGTCAGTTACTCGGGGAAGGAGCTTTCTGAAGAAGGCACCTTCCCCGATTCTCTTTCCAAATATACCGCACATATGCTTGATACTTATATAGCAGTTATATGTTAGTTATTGAGGGAAATCCTTTTGAAAAAGGGTTCTTCCTAAAACTCCCTTCCAAAAACTTCCAGTTTTAAATTTTCCCCGGATAGGGCGCACAAAAGTAAAAATGCCCATGTAGTAATTACATGGGTGCGCCCTATCTGGGGAAAATTAAGATTAAAAGTCTTTGGAAAGGAGTTCGGAGAAGAACCTTTCCAAAGAAAGGTTCTTCTCCGAGTATCTGACATATACCGCTATATGCGTATCACACATAAGTGCGGTATTGATGTATCATTATACGGCAGCCTTGTTCTCGGCAGGCTTTGTTTCAACAGCCTTATCCGGAACGCTTACCTTTTCGATATCAGCGCCGAGAGCTCTGAGCTTGCCCTCCATGCAGTCATATCCACGCTCGATATGGAATATATCCTCGATCTCAGTAACGCCCTGAGCAGCAAGTCCTGCGATTATAAGTGCAGCACCGGCTCTGAGGTCACAAGCCTTGACAGGAGCGCCCATGAGCTTTCCTGTACCCTCAATGAGAGCTACCTTGCCGTTGACAGTGATATCAGCGCCCATTCTTCTGAGCTCGTCCACGTAGCGGAATCTCTGCTCCCAGATATTCTCAGTGATGATACTTGTACCCTGAGCGAGAGTGAGGAGAGTAGCTATCTGAGACTGCATATCTGTAGGGAATCCGGGGTGTGGAGCAGTCTTAACGTTGGTCTTTACCAGCGGACCGTCTACCCAGACTCTTATGCTGTCGTCGTACTGTTCGATATTAACGCCGATCTTTTCAAGCTTCTTGGTGATAGACTCAAGGTGCTTGGGGATGACGTTCTTGATTATAGCATCGCCCTTTGTAGCGGCGATAGCAACCATGAATGTACCGGCTTCTATCTGATCCGGGATAACGGAATAGGTAGTGCCGTGGAGGTGTTCAACACCTCTTACCTTTATAACGTCAGTACCTGCGCCCATGATATTAGCTCCCATAGAGTTGAGGAAGTTGGCGAGATCGACGATATGAGGCTCCTTAGCGGCATTTTCTATAACTGTAAGTCCCTCTGCCTTTACAGCGGCCAGCATAGCGTTCATAGTAGCTCCGACTGTAACAACGTCGAAGAAAATCTGATTGCCGGAGAGCTTGTCTGCGGTAAGATCGATCATGCCCTGGCTCAGGTTATACTTAGCGCCGAGGGAGGTGAAAGCTTTAAGGTGCTGGTCTATCGGGCGGTCTCCGAGAGGACATCCGCCTGGCATAGAAACTCTTGCCTTTTTGAATTTTCCCAGAAGAGCGCCGAGGAAGTAGTAGGAAGCCCTCATTTTCCTTGCGGTCTCGTATGGGACGCAGAATTTATCAATAGTGGTAGGATCGATCCTGTAAACGTCCTTTCCGATATTCTCTACCTTTGCGCCCATTTCCTTGAGGATACGGATACAGATATTGACATCGCTTATGGTAGGTACATTTTCGATGATACATGGTTCATCTGACAGGATCACAGCCGGAAGGATAGCGACAGCTGCATTCTTAGCTCCGCTGATAGTTACCTCACCGGTCAGGCGTCTTCCGCCTTTAACTACAAACTTATCCAATTAGATTCGCTCCTTATTTTTCAGGATTATATTTTTCTCTCCTGAACTTCTTTCTTTTGTTATATACAGCCGCAACGGCGGCAGCTACACATTATTTATAGTCGGCAATGAACCACTTCAGTTCCTCGCCCTCATATTTTCCGACCTTCAGGTACTCTATCGCAAGCTCCTCCACAGGTCTGTCCTCAGCATTCATAGGATCATCGCTTACCATTTTCTGTGTAAGCACATCCTGAGCGGAGAATACGATATCCAGTCCCTGATATACCTGGCCGAAGACGGTATAGCCGCCGTCAAGCCATGGAGCTCCGCCGGCAGTTGAATATACCTTCTTTACGTCCTCCGGATCCTGTTCAGCGAACTGCTCCGTTGGATACTGGCTTCCGGTAACGATATAGAACTGGCTTCTGTCTGTGGCAGTTGAGCCGCTGTTTGCATAGGCAACAGCACCGGCTGCGTGGATGACATTGGTGTCAGCGCCGCCGTCGAACATACCTCCCCAGATAGAATCACCGCCGGTACCTGTACCGGTAGGATCGCCGCCCTGGATCATGAAGTCGCGGATGACACGGTGGAAGATAAGTCCGTCATAGTAGCCTTTTTCGGCCAGTCCGACGAAGTTCTCAACACCTTTTTCGGCGTATTCTGGGAAAAGTCGTATTTTTATCTCTCCGTCATAGCCTTTCAGCTTCATAATAATGACGGTATCGCCCTCTTTCGGGGCAGTGAAGTTCTTAACTGTAGAGGTTTCTTTGTCGATATCCGGAACTGATCTGTCGGAGAATCTCTCAATATTTATCTCTCCGTTGTTCAGATGTTCAGGTTCAGTCGCTGCCTGAGAACCTTCGCCGGATGCAGATGAAGTGACATATGACGAAGCATCGTCAACTTCAAGATGTTTGCCGCAGGAAGAAAGAGCTAATGCGGCGGTTACGGTGCAGATAAAAGCTGCAAGAGCCTTTTTTGCCATAAATTTCACTCCTTAGATATGCTGTGAAATTAAGTTACCCCCCAGTAACCTATTTATTATACATCATAAAAATCAATTTGTAAATAGTTTTCGCTAATTTTTGTTAAAAAATAGAGAAGACAGGAGTTGATTCCAGGATATTTCGTAAAGCGTGACTATTATTTTTCTGTTTTTTCGTCTTTGGAAGAGTAGGTGCTTATGCGTATAGATCTTATCATAGCATCGGGAACGGGCTGATTATAGGCACCGTTTTCTTCGTATTTGAGTGAAGCGAGCTTATCCACAACATCCAGTCCTTCATATGTCTGGCCGATAATGGTCATCTGCTGGGAGAAGTTGGGAATACCGCCCTTGGTAATGAATGCCTCTGCAAGATCCTTGCGGGGAGAAGATTCTCTGAGGTCATTGGAAATGTCGTCAGTGAACTTGATAGAATTCAGTATATCGAAGCGGCTTCCGCAGTAATATGTTCCGCCGCCGAGGAATTTCTCCTTGAGGGTACGGCTGTACTCGGTATTTATCATACATACAGCACCTCTCAGCGGCCAGAGATCCTGACTCAGCTCACGTTCGATACGTTCATCCGTATCGTCGCCAACTGCGCCGTTGGATTTCTTTGCACCGCAGCCTGCATATGCGCCGTCCTGAGTATCGAAGATGTAGGTATTATCGTAGTAACCCTTTTCCGCCAGCTCAGTGAAATTTTTCACTGCATTCGGGGAATACTGTGGGTAGAGGAGCATTCTGATCTCTCCCTCAGTGGTATCGATTATAGCGATAGGGTCGCCTTCCTTCGGTCCCTCAAGCTGGACAAGCTTCATTGTGCCGATATCTATGGTGATGTAGGTATTATTCTTATCTCTTATTCTTGCAAGCACCATAAGGGAGATAGTGAGAGCTCCCATAATGAGCGTAAGCAAGAGGATCGTTCTTATAAAACGTCTTCCGTCCTTCATTTTTGACCTCGCAATACATTTACATACCACAATTATACTTTATATATTTTAATTTGTCAAGTAAAAGGCGATATATCTGTGATTATTTTTCCCCGGGAGGCAGGATATATTCAACTGCTGAATATCATCTGCAATATAGTCAGGATAGTATCTCCGATACGGTCGGAGTCAGCTATCTCGGCAGCCTTATCCGGGCGGTTCGTGATTATATTATCAACGTTCATTGATGTCATGGAGCGGATATCGTCCTCACGGTCAACTGTCCAGACGAATATCTTCTTGCCGTTCTGGTGGACGGTATTCACGACGCTCTGGTTGACAAAGATATAGTTCATGCTCACTGCATCGATATCCGGCAGCTTTGAGTATGATGTGGATGAAGCAAGATTTGCTATAAGAGCGGTCTTTATCTTCGGATCCAGATCCTTGACCTTTTGCAGGGCCTTGTAGGAGAAGGAGGTGATATAGCAGGAATCACGGATATCGTACTCCCTGACCAGATCTACTGTCTTTTCTGCGATAAGATCAACGTTTCCGATGTCCTTTATCTCGATATTCATGAGGCATTTGTGGCCTACGAGCTCAAGAACATCTGACAGGAGCATGATCCTTGCATCCTCGAATTCACTTCCGAACCATTTGCCGGCAGAGAAGTTCTGGAGCTGGTCGTAGGTGTATGAGGAAACTTTTCCGGAGCCGTCTGTTGTACGGTCAATGGTCTTGTCATGGATGACCACAAGCTGTTCGTCCTTGGTGAGCTGCACATCCAGCTCTATATAGTCCGCACCGCTGCTGAGAGCAGCTTCAAAGGCGTACTTGGTATTTTCCGGAGCTTCATAGGAGGCGCCTCTGTGAGCGCTGACCTGAGTTCCGTTGATAGGCGCATACATCCTGATATTGCCCTTGTATACACTTCTTATGTAACTTATGTTGAGTACAAGGCCGAATGCAGCAAGGCTGAGAATGAGTATCGCCTTTGGCAGGTGGCGCATCTTCTTTCTGTCACGATCCGGGATGATTATTTCCTCGTCCTCCCTGAGATCGCCCAGGAAACGGCCTGTCAGCCAGCACATTATGGCAGGAGCGGACAGGAATGCAGATACGGCCGTGAACACCCTCATTGTGTATCTTATAACGCTGAGAGCTCCTCGGAAAGCCTTTTCCGGACGAGAGAAGCCCTTGATGAACAGTACGATGATAAAGCTTATACCAAAGGTTATAGCTATAGTCACCAGAAGTATGAACATTGTCCAAAGCAGGAAGGTGAAAGCTGTTCTGACACGCCTGTGGGCGATCTTTTCACGGCTCGCCCTTACACATTCCGGAAACTTCTTGTCGGTGAGCACGATATAGTGCAGGCTGTAGCTGCGGCTTACGATAAGGAATATGAACAGGAGCTGTATCATCACATAGGTTATGACCGCCAGCCGGCCGTCATAGTGGATGAACATTCTCCTGAGTATCGGCAGCAGCGGCGCCATGAACATACCTGACGAGAGTGTGAAGTGGGCGAAGGGCATACACACCATGAATATCATGAAGCGGAGTATTCCCTGTCTCCTGAAAGCCTTCCTGAAGGCCTTCAGGCCGGTCAGTAGCATACCTCCTACGGTTATATTCTCATGCCTGCTGTAGCAGGTGAAGCAGGCTGCCAGAGCACAGAGCTC
>JAAYBK010000381.1 GCA_012718885.1 Ruminococcus sp.
ATGGGAGGATTTGCTGAGTATCTTTCCAGAGCCGTCAACTACGTATATCCTGTACTTGCCCTCATCGGCAGGTGTGCGTATCTTTTCAGCTGTGCCGGCTGCCTTTGTCATGGAGCTTCCGGTCTTGAATGCTGTGGTACCGTCCGGAGCTATCCATACGGTGTTTCCGCCCTTGCGGATAGGGAGCATACTTCCGCCTGTGGTCTGACAGCTTGCAGGGAAGACCTGATCTGCCGCAGATTTCAGCCAGAGCGGAACAAGGCTGCTGTACTCACCGGATACGCCGGAATTAAGGCATATCTTATACTGCTCCAGCGGCCATACATTGTCCGATACCACGATAGGATCGTCAATATCACTATATGGCGGGTTCTTGCCCATTTTCTTTACTGTGGCGTATGTGCGCTTGATAGTGAGGTGGTGCTTGTCACCGTACTCCTCGCAGTTTATTGTGTAGGTAACGTCAGGGCTTATCTCAAGCACGTTATCGTTCTCCTCGATATAGGCAGTTCCCTCATCGTTATGGAGACCGTAGGTCGGCTGATAAGCGCCTGCCGCAGGTATTCCCTGAATGTAGTTCTCGTTGATGACAGTGCCGGGCATCTGGCCGATAGTGTAGATACCGCCGCTGTCGTGGAGACGGTTAAGGCTGTTGATGACTCTGTTGTAGCATATCATATTATCCCGGCAGGTGGTGCTGTCCTTGAAGTTACACCAGCCCCAGCCAAGATGTATGCCATTATAGGCTGTCTTTTCGATAGTGTTGCTGAGGATCTTCACGGAATCTGCATAGTAGGCTGTGATAGCTGCACATCCGCCGAAGCCGTGTACAACGCTTATATCGTAGAGCATATTCTGCGTGATCGTATCGTTCTTGCAGATGCCCTCAACGCCCTTCGGGAACTTCTCATGGTTGTCCCAGGAAGCGTCGCCGATGTAGATATGCTGGGGATGTCCGACTGTGATACCGCTGGAGGTTATATCTGTGATGTAGTTTCCGGTGACATTGGAATCGATAACGTCATTCGTCATGGATATGCCGTCAGCTCCGGTGTGCTTTACTACATTTCCTCTGAGCTCGATGGATGAGCTGTTGGTGATATGTACTGCGGCAGGAAGAGTATCTGCCATTTCGTACTTGTACTTATGCCAGTTTGAATCCGCAAAAGCTGTATAGGTCTGTGCGGCCTGACAGGTGGTCTTGCCGTGAGAACCTGCGACGTCAGTGAGCTGATAGTCGGTATTGGCAAAGGTGATGCTCTCAAAGCTGATGTCTGATACACGCTCAGTTGTGGAATTTCCTTTTACTACAATAAGCTGATCTGCTACCGGAGCCTCTGCGTCTACGGAAGTCATATCCTCTCCATGACGGGGATAGTAGTAGACCTTCTTGTCAGTCTTGTCAAAATAGAACTCTCCCGGCTCGTCCACAAAGGAGAAGGCGTTGTATACAGTATGTGTACCGCCGGTGGAGAAGCCTGCACCCCAGCCTGGAGTCTGTGCGATAGCTCCATAGGGCTGCTGCAAGAGAAGGATCAGCGAGCCGTTTTCGTACTTCACATCACGGGTGCAGACGATATTCTCGTTCCAGGTCGTGCCGTTTATTATTTCAAGATCGTCAAAGTTTGAGGTTATCCTGGGCAGGTCTGAGGCGTTGTATGCGATGCCATCGCTCTTTTTTCCGGAATCCCATGCCCAGTCAGCCTGGCCTGCGGTTATTGAGTAGTCACCGTAGCCGCCCTTGGCATTTACCTGGACACTGCCCATGTTCGCACGCCTGTCGTTGACATAGAAATTACGAAGTTTTATGTCACGATCCAGCGGTGCAGACCAGAGCTTATCGTTGTATTTCGTCCAGTTCTCCACCTTCTGTGCGCCGTTGATGACCGGCACCTCGTTCTCATAGGCTGCATAGATGATCCTGTGGCCGTTTGAACCGGAGTCACGGGTGTCGAATACAACCGGCTCTGTTATACGGTAATCACCTCCACGGAGGTATACGATGATGTCTCCGGACATATTTCCATTGACCTTTCGCACTGCGTCTCTTGCAGCGCTCAGCGTCCTGAATGGTGAGCTGAAAGAACCGTCACCGCTGTCACTTCCGTCAGGCGAAACGTAGAATATGCGTTCAGCTCCCGAAGGCGCAGCAGTTCTTGCCGTTCCTGTGGCGGCAGGCTGTGCAGCAAGCAGGGCGCTTATTATCACCGCCGTTGCTGACTTTACGAGTGTTAACATTGGATATCCCCCTTTTATATAATATATATCTTGAATTTTAACATTTTTTGTGCAAAAATATCAACCTATTTTTTGCAGAATCGGTGGATTATTCGCAGTGAACGCCCATATAACAAATAAAAGCAAATCACAAAAATTCGCCCATATGTGTGATGCTTATATAGCAGTTATATGTTAGATATTGAGGGAAAACCTATCCTCAGAAAGGTTTTCCCCGAGTATCTGGCATATACTGTTATATGAGTATCACACACATGGGCGATACTTATCATCAAAGCTTAGCTGCTGGGGCGGCAGTTTTTTCTTTTTTCAGCATTATTATCAGCACGATGAAACAAAGAGTGATCTGCACTGCAGTAGAGCAGGGTGATGCAAGGCCTATGCGGAACATGGACACCGGTTTGATCCGGCTCATTATCCATGAAACCGGTATCCTCACACCGAATGCGCCTATAAGTCCCTGCACCATAACGAATCTTGTCCTGCCGCAGCCGTTATAATAACCGCAGAAGCAGAAAAGGAAGGACACGAGAAATGTATCTATTGCGTAGGCCTTGAGGTAGTCTGCTGCCTGAACGATAGTGTCCCTGTCATTTGCAAAGATATGAGCAAGCTCTTCTCCGAAGAGAAAGACTGAAACTGCCATTGCTATACTGAACAGTAATGATACTCCCATACCGCAGAACATGGCTTTAATGGAGCGGCTGTGCTGTCCGGCGCCCTCATTCTGTCCCACAAATGAGGAGAGGGATTGCATGAATGCAATGGGTACCAGCATTATGAACATACATATCTTCTCCGCAACGCCGATGCTTGCGGAATAGACAAGTCCCAGGTCGTTTACTATTGCCATTATTACAAGAAAGGAAACGCTGACCAGAAAGTCCTGCAGTGCTATGGGCACGCCAAGTCCAAGCATCCTGCGGATATAGCTGCCGCTGTCAGTTCCGGAGCGGAAATCCTCCTTTTTTATCTCAAACGGAAGCTTCTGCCGGCGTATCAGGAAAATACTTACAATAACGCTTAGTGCCTGGGCAAGAATAGTAGCAAGAGCTGCTCCGGAAGCGCCCAGCTTCATCACCGCAACGAACAGAAGATCTCCGATTATATTGGCGGCACAGGCTATGGCTACGGTCATCAGCGGAGTTTTCGAGTCACCTATGCCGCGGAAAATGCTGCCGATAACATTGTATGCAACTATGAATATCAGTCCGGCAGAGCATATGGTGAGGTAGCTTACTGTACTGTCAAAGGCCTCCGCAGGTGCATTCATCAGCTTGCAAAGGGGCCGGGCAAACACTATGAACAGGGCTGTCAGGAAAAGCGATATGGCTGCAAACTGCTTTACTGCCGCAGATATTATCCTGCCTGCCTCCCTGCGCTTTCCGCTGCCTATTTTCTGGGCGAGGAGGACTGTCGTACCCATTGACAGGCCGGTTATCACCGTGGTAAGACTCTGCATTATCTGGCTTCCGGTGGATACGGCAGAAACGTTGCTGTTGTCGCTGAACCTTCCTACGACCAGCAGGTCAACTCCTCCGTACATGGCCTGAAGGAACAGCGCAAAAAGCACCGGCAGCGCAAATTTTACCAGTGAGGGCAGTATCCTTCCGCTTACAAAATCATTTTTCATTCTATCACTCCATAAAAAAGCGGATAAAACAACAAGCCCTTAAGCCTGCCATATTACCCGTTATCTTAACTTCTGATATTATACCAGATCGTATCCGTTATGTCAAGCTTTCAGCTTATCATGTCAGATATTGTTACCGATCATGAAGTTCAGCGATAAGACTGCCGCTGTTTATCCGCTTTTCAGTTATATGCTTTTTCTGCAAAGGAGCTGATAATGCTGTATCATTATCCTATAAGAAGTATCCTCATTGCACACAGATCAAATGCATCGAGCCTGTCATCCTCACATAGATCGCCGGCCTTCCAGTTCTTCAGCTCTGTATCAGGAGACGAAAGCAGCCATTTATTCATAAGCACAAGGTCGGATATATTAAAAATGCCGTCATCGTTTACATCGCCTGCAATGAAGCTGTCACCTCTGAGGGCATCGTTGATGACCTTCAGGAGCGACTGCTCACCCTTTGCGTCCTGAGTTAGCTCCCATATCATTATACCGCCGTAGTCTCTGGCAAGCTTGGCTTTCTTTGAAATTGTTACTGCTCCGTTGTAAGCAATATCGCCGTATTTGTCAGCGCTGTAATACTCGTTTCCCTTGCTCACTATATCTGAAAATGACATATATGAGTTCCAGTCAAGCTCACCGGCGGATGTGTAGCCCCTTCCATAGAACGGTACACCGAGAACGAGCTTCTCTTTTGGTATCTTCTTTCTATTATGGAAGTAATCAAGGCACTTTACAGCGTATTCATAGTCCGCATGAGAATATCTGTCTTCGTCATTGTCGTAAGCCATAACATTCACGAAATCGAACAGTGCAAATGTGTCCGGAGTGACCTTTTCTGCGACCCACTGTGCTGTAGCAGTTGACATCTCCATATCTCTCTCGTCACAGAGAGTGCGTAGCTCTGAACACCAGTCTGCATAGTAGTTCCATATCTTATTATCAGAGCCAAGCTCTATGTCAAGGTCGATGCCGTCAAAGTCATAGCTTTCACAGTAATCCATTATATTTGCATTGAATGCTGTTCTCTTTTCAGGTGTGTCAAGATGCTGAAGATAGCCGTCACAGCCTCCGCCTCCGCCCAGTGCGGCAAAGACTTCAACATTATTGCTGTGTGCATCCGAGATGATACTTTTCAGCCTGTTTTCGGGGATATTGCAGGATATCCTGCCGCTGGCGCCGGGATTGCAGAAGGCGATGTTGATATGCGTCAGCTCGCTCAGATCAAGCTCACTGAACGGCTTATAGTTCCAGTCAGGAAGGTAGCCGACTATCCTGTGACTTGTTTTGTTTCCTGCTGCTGATGAATATGTTGGCACCAAAAGAACAGCAGCGGCAATTATTGAAAATATTCTGTGTATTTTCATGCAGAGGCCTCCTCGTGTTTTGATAATCCTATTATAAAGCAAGATATATTCGCTTGTCAATCCATGGAAAAAAGTGGCAGATCTTCTTTTCCACAGGGGCGCATCATGTATTCCCTCTTATACGATATAAGATCTCATAAAAAAACGCAGATCTGAAAGACAGATCTGCGTTTTTTCAGTTTGTTTCTTACTGGCTCATCGTCTGAATTTAAGAGCAAATCCAAGACCGATCAGAAGGGCGAAGGCAGAGGCTCCAAGCAATACATATGCTGTGGTGTTGTCCTTCTTTGAAGAATCATCCATAGGGGAGAAGCTGCCCATATCAGGTCTTTCGCCGCCTGCTGACCTTTTTCCCGGGGCTGCATTTTCATTATTGTCTGATGATGCTGCGTCTTCATATCCGGCAGGTTTTTCTGCTGCGTCAGTATCGTCATCACTGATATCCTCAGCTGACTTTTCTGGATCGCCGAACTGTGAAGAGCCGCCAGGCATATTTCCAGGCTCAAAGCCCTCAGGCATATCTCCGTCGAAATCAGGCATATTTTCCGGATCAAAGCCCTCTGGCATATCTCCGCCGAAGTCAGGCTTATTACCGCTTCCACGCTGAGGTCTGCTGCTTTTATCTGATTTTTCCTCTTTGGACATGAACTGAACATTGCCGAGCATCTTTAAGGATGAGGTATTGGAGGTCTGAGTCATCGCTGTCTCCTTTGAGGAGTCAGCGCCTTCACTTTTGCTGTTCCTTCCGAAACCGCCTTTGCCTCCTCCGAAACCGCCCATTCCGCCGCCCATAGAGCCCATATCAGAGGTGTTCAGGCCGTCTGTGTTGATAAGTGCGGAGCTGTCAGCCTTCTGTCCTTCTGTAGTCGAAGGGATAGTGCCGGCAAGCTGTCCGCTGACGCTCTCGGCACGAAGG
>JAAYBK010000382.1 GCA_012718885.1 Ruminococcus sp.
AAATACGGTCTGACCTGCGGAGCCTGCGACCTCAAGGGCGGCTATTCCGCTAAGGTAAAAGTCAAAGCCGACAGAGAGCAGACATTCGATATGATCTGTGTTACAGACAGCAGCGGAGATAAAGCTGTTCTGCCTTGCGCTGTCAGCGACATCGGAAAGCTTGGCTATTAAGGTGAACGATATGGCCCACAAAGAGCTTTCCGGGGAGATATTCCGCTACATAAAGGAAAATTTCGGCGGTGTCCCCGAGTATCTGTGGCTGCGTGATCCTGATTCGTGCATTGTCAGAAGACAGGACAATCAGAAGTGGTACGCTGTATTTATGACGATCAGCGGAAGCAAGCTTGGGCTTGCAAACAGCTCTCCCGTAAGAGTGATGAACCTGAAATGCGATCCCCTTATGGCCGGCTCACTGCGCTGCCGCAAGGGAATATTCCCGGCATATCATATGAACAAGCAAAGCTGGATAACCGTCCTCCTTGACGGCACCCTGCCGGCAGAGGAGATATTCCCGCTGATACAGATGAGCTACAGACTGACCTCCGGCGGAGGAAGAGCCTCAAAAAGCGGCAGAAAAAGCTGGCTGGTTCCGGCAAATCCAGCCTACTACGACCTTGAAAAGGACTTCCGCAAGACTGGCATGATAAACTGGAAGCAGACCGGGAAGACCAGTCCCGGCGATGATGTGTTCATATACATGGCAGCTCCCGTGTCGGCAGTGATATACCGCTGCAAGGTCACGGAGTGCGACATCCCTTACATATACAACGGGGAAAATATAAAAATGAAGAAAATAATGAAACTAAAGCTTGTAAAGAGGTATGACAAGGACTTCCTTACCCGGGAAAAGCTTAAGGAGTACGGTGTAAGCGCTGTAAGAGGCGCAAGATATATGCCGGAAAGCCTTCTTGAGCTCCTTGATATGCCGTCGGAGGAAGACAATGAATAAGACAATACTTATCATAGAAGATGACCCGGACATAAACAATATGCTCAGCACTCTCCTGAGCAGGAACGGCTACACTACTATAAGCGCCTTCTCAGGCACGGAAGGCCTTCTCGTCCACGGCAGCAAGGTGGATCTGATACTCCTTGATCTTATGCTGCCCGGAAAAAACGGCGACGAGATCATAAAGGAGCTGAAGCTGACAAAGAACGTTCCTGTGATAATAATGAGCGCCATACACGATATCAGCAAGAAGGTGGATCTCTTCTCCCTGGGCGCTGACGACTATATAACAAAGCCCTTCCACAATGACGAGCTCCTTGCCAGGATAGCTGTCCGGCTCAAGGGCGGCACAGGCGCTGAGGAAAAGGAGAAGATCTCGTATAAGAACATAGAGCTGGACAAAAGCTCATATACCGCATACTGCTGCGGAAAGAACATGGAGCTATCGAAGCACGAATTTGACCTGCTCTTCATGCTCATGGAAAAGCCTGCCCGCACCTGCACAAAGAGCATGATCTACGATACGGTATGGGACTATGAGAACTCCGCCGACGACAACACCCTGAACGTGCATATAAGCAAGCTCAGAAAAAAGCTGAAGGAATGTGATCCGGACTGCGACTATATCGAAACGGTATGGGGCGTGGGCTACAGAATGAAAAAGTAGGAGGAAGCCATGTACATCCTGACCATATTGTTCGCTCTGATATGCGTGATACTCCTGTCAATCATCCTCGTCCGGCGCAAGGCCGCAAAGGATATGGCAGCAAAGCTCCATGAGATAAGGCAGACCGACACCAACCAGCTGATCCATGCCTCCGGAAATTCCATACCGCCGTCCCTGATAAACGAGGTCAACTCCATTCTCAAGGATATCCGCAGGTATGATGCCGAATACCAGAAAAAGAACCACGACCTTGAACAGATGATGACTAATATCGCCCATGACCTGAGAACCCCCCTCACCTCCGCTATGGGACATATCTACATGGCAAAGGATGCAGGCATCAGCGAGGAAGAGCGCTCCAACAGCATAAATACCGCTGAAAAGCGCATGGTAAGGCTGGAGGAGCTGATTAATTCATTCTTCGAGTTCTCAAAGATGATATCCTCCGGAAAAGAACCTGAAACGGAAATGATAAACGTAGTCAGCGTGCTGGAGGATTCCGTTGTTCATTACTACGAAGACTACACTGTCCGTGGCCGCAAAATAGATCTGCGGTGCAGTCAGGGACGCATCAAGCTTGTCTCAAACCGGAATATGCTGATGAGGATATTCGACAACCTGATCGGCAATGCCCTTAAACACGGCAAAGGCGATCTGACGATAACCGTCAGCACCGGAGACAGTCTCCTGCTGACCTTTGAAAACGGCCTGGACGATCCGGAGCTTGATCCGGAAAGAGTATTCGATGAGTTCTACACCACTGATATGTCCCGAACCAAAGGCCATACCGGTCTTGGACTTGCCATATCAAAGCAGTTCACCGAACTCCTTGGCGGAACCATCTCCGCAGATTGCAGTGACGGACGCTTCAGGATAAAAATCAGCTTCAGACAATAATATAAGACGAAAGGAAATGTTGCTCCAATGGAAAACAAGACAGAAACAGCACCTTCCAGAGGCAGCTTCGGCTCAAAAATAGGCTTTGTACTGGCCGCAGCAGGCTCTGCTGTAGGTCTCGGAAACATCTGGCGATTCCCCTATCTTGCCGCAAAATACGGCGGAGGCATATTCCTGCTGGTATACCTCATATTCGCAGTCACCTTCGGCTTTGCGCTTATGCTCACTGAAATAGCTATCGGCCGCCGCACCGGAAAAAGCGTTATCGGTGCATACAGGGCAGTGAACAAGCGCTTTGCGCCTCTGGGCTGGCTGGCCGCAGCAGTACCAGCGCTGATACTGCCGTACTACTGCGTCATCGGCGGCTGGGTACTGAAATACATGACCGCTTTCATCACAGGCGGCGGTGTTGATATGGCAAACAAGACCTACGTCTCCGAGGGAGAAGACCTCTCCTTCTTCGAGCATTTCATCAGTCAGCTCGGTGAGCCGGCAGTCTTCTTTATCATATATGTGCTCATCGGCTCTGTTGTCGTTATGCTGGGCGTTGAAAAGGGCATAGAAAAGGTCAGCAAATTCCTCATGCCGGTGCTGTTGGTGCTCATAGTTGGCATAGGCATATACACTCTCACCCTCAAGGGCGCAGGCAGCGGCGTAAGATACTATATGCTGCCGGACTTCTCTGAGATGTCCCCGTCCATGCTTCTCAAAACCATTGCAGCCGCTGTAGGACAGCTCTTCTACTCGATGTCGCTGGCTATGGGAATAATGATAACCTACGGCTCATATATGCGTAAGGACGATTCCATAGAGACCTCTGTAAGACAGATCGAGATATTCGATACCATTGTTGCCTTCCTTGCAGGCCTCATAATAGTTCCGGCAGTATTCGTCTTCTCCGACGGCGACAAGGAGGCACTGAACGCCGGCCCCGGCCTTATGTTCATAACTCTGCCGAAGGTATTCGACTCTATGCCTGCCGGACAGTTCATCGGCACAGCCTTCTTCATACTGGTGACACTGGCTGCCCTGACATCCTCCATATCCCTTATGGAAACTGTTACCGCAGTTGTCATGGAGAAGTTCTCACTCAGCAGAAAAGTAAGCTGCATCATCGTTATCGTATTCACCGTTATTATCGGTATGCTGTCCGTCCTGGGCTACAGCACATGGAGCAGCTTCACCATCTTCGGCAAGCAGATACTGGACTTCTTCGACTTCATCACCAATAACCTGATGATGCCTGTCCTCGCCTTCCTGACCTGCGTACTTGTAGGATATGTGGCAAAGACAAAATATGTCGAAGAAGAGGTCATGTACGGCGAAAAGCGATTCCGTTCACAGAAGCTGTACACAGTAATGATAAAATACATCTGCCCGGTATGCATGATAATGATACTCATAACACCTTTTGTTACTGAGATTTGACAACAGAGCGATATCGTGCTATAATTACGTGCGGAGAAATAAAACGCCTGAGATAAAAATATTATCGCAGGCAATGTCCCGGAGGAAAATATGAAAAGAATAACATCAGCATTAACTGCAATGCTTCTGGCCTGTACACTTACGGCCTGCGGCACTCCCAAGAATAGCAGCAAGACCTACAGCGAGGTCTCAGGCGATGCTCAGAAGTCAGACTCACCTGAGGACGCTCTCAAGGAGGTCTATGCCGCAGTATACACTCCCGATTCCGGAGAGATATGTTATAAGTATATGTATCCAGGCCTTACAATACAGGCTCTTAAAGAGCAGAACATATATGACAGCTCTATCGAGCAGTTCAACACCGGCCAGAAGGACTATGTCAATCTCATGGATCAGCAGCCTCAGATCGTGTCCATCGACAAAAAGGTTGCTTTCACTGAGGAACAGCTTGCTGCTGCAAACGAATTCTTCGCAGCAATATCTGCACAGGCAGGTATCTATACCCGTTCAAGCAACTTCAACGCTGTTGAAGGCTATGAGTTCACATGCACTATAACCGACCAGGCCGGTCAGGAGGGAACCGATACCGAGTGTATGGTATTCCTTGAGAATGACGGCTGGAAGAATATCCCCTATTCTCTTGAGGGTATGCTCAATGTCACAAATAAGTTCGACGAGGATGAGCTTATCGAATCCGTTACAGATACCCAGGAATTCAACACCTCTGCCGATAAAACCGAATAATGACTATAATGACCAATGGCGTGAGAACACTGTTGGTCATTCGTATTTAAGACACATCACTCATATATAAGTATATGTTACTTACTCGGGGAAAACCTTTCTGAGGA
>JAAYBK010000383.1 GCA_012718885.1 Ruminococcus sp.
GTAAGGATCTCGACTATGAGCTTAGACGGGAAAGCTGCCATTCCTGCATCATCACGCAGGATCTTTTCAAGCCCGGTATACTGATCCGCAGCATCAGCAGTATATAGGAACCATGTCAGTACAGTATCCGGTATACCTGCAACCAAGGCATATACAGGTATTGTCAGGAAAGGCAGGACTTTTTTACGGAAGACTCCCTTTCTTGCAAAAAATGCACAGCACACCGCCATCAGCATACCAACTACATTATAGTACATTGCTTCCGGATCAGTGATTGCCTTTATCAATGTAGTTGCAAATGCAACAATAACTCCCGGGACATAGCCCCCGCAGGCAGCAGCAAGAAATGTGCCGGTAGTATCAAAGTAGAATGGTATCCCGGTCTTTAAAGCTATCACAGAGCCAATGGTGTTGAGTAAGGTACATACAATGCAGAATACAGTCATGAACGTTATGTCACTGCGATTGCTTTTCGATACAGCAGTACTCATACCCGACCTCCTTTATAAAAATTTATACGCCCATAAAAAAACAATATATTTTCTTTATTATATCACAGTTTCATTTCACATTCATGTATATTTTTTGAATAAAATGCCTTTTAATTCGTTTGTTGAACAAAACAAAGAAGATTTCCATGCGCTATTGAAAATCTCTGCCGGATATGTTATCATATATATACATTATTATAAACGGAGGAAAAATCATGCTGCATTCTGGTACTTTTGAAATAGACACAGACACTCTCCTGCTCAGGAGATTCCGTATGTCAGACCGTGACGATATGCTCAGGAACTGGATAGCTGATCCGGCTGTACAGCATGAATACGGTGAACCGATTTACGCAACGCCGGAGGAAGCTGATGCGCTGCTCAGAAAGTGGACATCCGCATATGAGCGTCCTGACTTCTACCGCTGGGCAGTGATAGAAAAGAAAAGCGGCATGAATATCGGCCAGATAGCCTTCTGCCGGGTATATGATGACTGCCGCACCGCTGAGATAGAATACTGTATAGGCAGCAGCTTCTGGGGCAACGGCTATGCCGGAACAGCTCTCTCCGCCGTCATAAAGGAGGTATTCCGCCGGACAGACTTCCAGCGGCTGGAGGCATATCACCGTGCAGAAAACCTGAAATCCGGAAGAGTCCTTGAAAAATCGGATATGCATATCACTGACACTGTCGAACGATTCAGGCGTGCCGGAGAAGAACCTGAAGGAGAAATATGCTACTGTATCGAAAGAAGTGCCTGACGCTGCGGTATTCACTGATACCGTATAAGCTGCACTCATAAAATAAAAGAGGAGATCTTTCCTGCGAAAGATCTCCTCTTTTCATTCCTTTGTAGGAACGATAGTATAGTCATTCTTATCGGTGATAAACGTGAGTATGGGGTCATCAAAGGAACCGTCCTGGCGGATATGCTTCACAAGGGTATTGATGAAGTATTCTGCCCATTCCTTCTGCGGCTCCATAGGATCATCCACCTGAGCCCTGAGCCAGAAGTCTGATCTTTTCTTTATTCCCTTTGTATCGAGAGCCATGCCTATAGCCACATCGAGGAAATCAAATGTAGCCTCAAAAGCATGATCGTTCTTGCCGAGCTTTATCTTGTCCTTGAGATCATCCGGGACATCGACGCTCATTATCATCATTCTTCCCTTGATCTTTCCGCCCTCTTCCTCAAAGCGCTTTATCATACCGTCCTCTGTAAGCTTCATTTCAACCTTTGCAAAAAAATGGTTATCTGCTAACATTACCGCACCTCCGGATTTATTATTACAGCATATGATGCCGTGTATTTCATGTACAATATTATAGCATACATCAAGGACTATTTCAAGCTATTTATTGCTGACAGGACTATTGTCAGGCGATATGCATAATCCGGCACTTACTATTTCGTATGATATGCCTATTGACACCGCATCCCCTAACATAAAAACCGGGAACAGCAAATGCTGTTCCCGGTTTTCGTGCAGGCTCAAAGCCCGCATAGGTGGGTTATATAAGGAGAGAAAAAAGATTGCGTAATTATCACATTAACTGAGCTATAGGCTCAACAGACTGGATCTGACCGTCAACGAGCCTTACCAGCTTGGTTCCGTACTGTGCAGCACTCTCGGAGTGAGTTACCTGCACGATAGTCTTGTGATACTTCTGGTTGATATCTCTGAACAGCTCCATTATCCTTGTACCGGTCTTGGAGTCCAGGTTTACTATAGGCTCATCAAGGAAGATGATCTGCGGATCGAACACAAGCGCTCTTGCAATAGCAACTCTCTGCTGCTGTCCGCCTGAAAGCTCTCTTGGAGTCAGCTTCCTCTTGTCCTCCATGCCGATAACTCTGAGGCACTCGTCAAGCTTATCCTTGTAGTCAGACTTTGACTTGCCGGCTATCATAAGAGGCAGGCAGATATTATCCTCAACATTGAGGTTCGGAACAAGATTGTAGAACTGGAAAACAAATCCTACATCCTCATTTCTCATCTTGCAAAGGCCCTTGTCGTCCAGAGTCTTGAGGTCAACATTGTTTACCTTGACTGTACCTGAAGTAGGCATATCAAGTCCGCCAAGCAGGTAGAGGAGAGTTGACTTTCCTCCGCCTGAAGGTCCCATGATGGAAACGAATTCGCCTTCTTCAACTGTGAGATTTATGTCCTTGAGAACATGGGCAACTTCCTTGCCGTTCTCAAAAGATCTGTTCATATTAGTAACTTCAATAACATTCATAATAAATAACCTCCGATATATCTTATCATTCGTATTTGAGCTCCTGTACTACATTGATCTTCTTGCTCTTCTTCATTGTTGAAAGTGAAGCAATGAATATTACTACAAAAAGAACGATCGAGTACTGCGGTAATGATGACCAGTCGAAGGTCATATCAAACGGCATATCCAGGAATGTGAGTATCTTTGTGAATATGCGGCAGAGAACAATTGTGAACGGTACAGAGATGATTATACTCATTATAACGCAGAACATATTCTCTGTAAATACCAGTCCCTTGCGCTTCTTTGCATTAAGTCCCACAGATGACATTACAGCGAATTCCTTTCTTCTCTGCTGGAAGGAGATAGCGATATTATTGAAAATACCGATAGCTGCAACAATCATTGCAAGGTAAGCGAATATTGAAAGGAGCATTACTATCTGCTTATTGCTCTGTATATTTTTCTCTCTCATATCATCCCATGAGATATATGTAGAACCGAAATCTGAAATGTAGCTCTTGAACTCCTTCTCGGCAGTTTCCTTGTCACCGTTGACCTTGAAGGCGATACAGCTTGCTTCTTTGAAATGGAACTGCTCCTTCACGACCTCTGGCTTACATAATATTACTGAACCATTATTATAGAGCTTAGCATCAAAGGTTCCTGCAATCTTGAATGTATAATCCTTTTCGTCGACCTCGAAGGTTATATTGTCACCAACATCTTTATCGCTTAATCTCGCTATTTTATCAGAAATAAGGATCGAATCACTGTCAGCAGACTTATATCTTTCAAAACCTTCCTTATTATCAGCAGAAGTAAGCTTCAGATACTGATTGTACTCTGCATATTTGTCAGGATCAGCAGCTTCAAAGAATACCATTTCCTTATCATACATACCCATAGCAGAGTATATAGGTGTGACAGTATCACTATTTACAGTTTCCAGAGAATCAAGCTTTTCTACGATGTAATCAGTAGTAGGTGTCTCTGCATTGTTGCCGATAATGTTTGATATCTCATAATCGAAGGAAAGATCGTCATATGCTCCGCTGACTACTTTTACAAGACTTGTTCCGGCAGAAGCTATGGCAAGTACGGCTGAGAATGAAATAACCATAAGAGTGATGTTACTTCTGAGGAGCTTTGAGCTCTTGATATTGTTAAGTGCAAGGAATACTGATGTATTCTTTCTGAACACCTTGCTGAGTGCTCCGGCAACAACCTTCAGGAGCTTTCTCAGCAGCATTCCGATACCGATGAACGCAGCAAAGAGGAGGATAATGCTTACCTGCTCAAGGCCCTTGACATATGCTCCGATAACGGCAATACCCAGAAGGATACATCCGATAATGAAGCGGATCTGTCCCTTCTTGTGCTTCAGCTCAAGTCTGTTGAGTATAACATCCTTTACAGGAAGCTTCTTTACACCGTTGATAGGCATCCATGCGGAAATAACACACATTGCGATAGCAAATATGATACCTGTTATAATGAGTGAAGGTCTGATGTGGAACGGCATATAGATATCATATTCTGCCATAGGTGATGTCGCTCTTGTAATGAAGTAAAGGATGACCTCGCCTAATGCAACACCGAATATTGAACCTACAAGTCCGTAGAGGAAGCTTTCCATAAGCAGGATATGTGATATCTTCTTACGTGTAGCGCCCTGGCTCATAAATGTTCCGATAACAGTCATACGCTCTGTGATTATGAGCTTGAAAGCTCCGTGAATGATGATGCAGCATACGATACATACGATAGCGAACATAAGGTATACTGTCATCTCCGTTGAAGACAGCATCGACTTGTAGGCTGAGAGATCAGTAAGGCTTGAAGCAGCGATATCATCGTTCTTTTCATTGAATTTATCTGCTGCCTTTACAGAATCTCCGCTGCACTCGGCCCGCATACTTGTATACTTGCCGCCGGCTTCCATAAGCTGGTTCATATACTCATACGGTACAGCAATGTCAAAGCTTTGCTTGCTGTCACCATAATACATTCCTTTAGGAGCGCTTATAGCCTTAATTGTAAAAGGATGGCTCTCACCGTTGATCTTAAGATCGATAACGCTTCCGATCTTCCAGTCTTTATCCTTGGCAATTCTGTCTGATATGGCACATATTGCTTCAGAAGAGCCCTCCGGGATATTTCCATCTGTAAGATACTTATTGCAGTCCTTAAGGCCATTGATGCCAACATAGGTTATCTCATCATCTTCATTGATAATACCTGTTGAATCAAGCCGTCCTTCAAAATTCTTCAGGCCTGCCGGATCGAAATCATTTTCATCAAAAAATACATTGTCTCCATTTGAGAAGAGCGCAATGTCCTTTCCGTCTGCTACCGACTTCAAAGTGTCTGTGTAACCATCAAGGATTACATTGACTGTTCCGAGACTGAATACGAGAAGTGCAGTGCTGACCATGATTGAAAAGATAAGCAGGAAAAATCTTCCCTTCTTTTCAAGCATATTCTTTGTTATGTAGCGTAAAAAAACCCTCAAAACAAATCCTCCTTTTTTTGTCATGTTCTTTTCACTGTGATAATCATACCACAGTGTTTATTAAGAAATCTTTAAGAACTGATATTATTATAACAAGCATTTCTAAAAAAACACTTAATCCAATTCTTAAAAAAGTCTTAAAATGCTATAAATACAAAAAACTCCTTCTGCTTCCCCACCCGGACACTTATATAGCAGAATATGGCGAGCTTCCTTGAAAAACATCTCTTCTATGTCAGTACGCTCTTGACTTTGAACGTCTTAACTGCTATAATGGTGATTGATATTTTGGCTGGAAGCGGAGATAAATAACAACTTTCAGCGCATTGATAAACAATAAGGAGATATAACATGAACGGGATAACAGTAAAATATGACAAGCTGACCGCCGGCGACTTCATAATGCTCTGGGAATCAGTCTGGGGCGGTGCTCCGACAAAGGAACAGGTGGAGCTTGCCCTCAGGAACACCCTCTTCCGTGTCACGCTCCACGACGGACAGCGTACAGTTGCAATGGCAAGGATGATAGGCGACATGGGACTTTGCTGCTACATAAAGGATGTTATCGTCCACCCAGACTACCAAGGCAAGGGACTTGGCAGGATGCTCATAAACGAGCTTCTCAGCTTCGTGAAGACTCACGGCGTAAGCGGTACAGATGTATTCGTCGAACTGGCAGCAGTACCTGATAAAATGCCGTTCTACGAGAAATTAGGCTTTGATACCAATTCAGCTCAAAGGCTGAAAATGCACTGTCATATCGACTGACACAATAATTATGATATTGGTCAAACCCAAAATGAAGAAAAAAAACGCCAAACAATGCTTCGGTGTTTTTTCACAATTAAAATAAATAATACGGAGAATGATAAATGAGCATACTTAATGTTGAACACGTTACCCACGGCTTCGGCGCAAGGCAGATACTCAACGACGCCTCCTTTCGCCTTCTCAGCGGAGAGCACGTAGGACTTGTCGGCGCAAATGGCGAGGGGAAATCCACCTTCCTGAATATAATAATGGGAAAGCTTCAGCCGGACGAGGGAAAGGTCGAGTGGTGCAGGCACATAACCACCGGCTACCTCGATCAGTACAGCACCCTCGAAAAAGGACGCACTATCCGTGACGTCCTCCGTGACGCTTTCATACACCTGTCAGAGCTTGAAGCGGAAATGCTGGGGCTTTACGACAAAATGTCCGACTGCTCCGAGGAGGAGATGAACTCTCTAATGGAAGAGGTAGGCGAGATACAGAGCATCCTCGACTACAGCGGCTACTACACTATTGACGCTAAGATATCGGAATATGCCAA
>JAAYBK010000384.1 GCA_012718885.1 Ruminococcus sp.
ATCAAGGCTTTCATAAACCATAAACGAGCTTATCATCATCATTATACAGTAGAGCAGCGACATACTGCCGTTAATGTAGAAATACACAGATGCGGTACACATCAGAACGCCTGTCAGCTTCGTGACGATCTCCTGCAATGTGATGAATGGGATAACATCGAATTCAAGATGAGTATCACCGTACTGCTTGGCTCTGATTGTTTTTTCAAGTTTTTTGGCACGTTCACTTACGAGATTGTAATTCTTGACTTCTGCGATTCCTTGAATGAATTCGATAACAGCAGCTACAAGTTCTCTGTTCGCTTTCTGTTGTATGGGTGCGCCTTTGCGAGTTTTCTTCTGCATAGCTGAATTTATCAGGGCATAGACGGCAACACCTGCTGTCAGGAGAAGTCCTATACGCCAGTCAAATATGAAAACGAAAACAGTTATGACAAATGTTGTAAGTATGCCCTGTGTAGTCAGCATAACGACTCTTGTCGCTACGTCTGAAAGAGCCTCCATAGTGTTTGTTGTAACGCTGGTGATATGTCCGAGGCTGTTATCGTTGAAGTATCCCATAGGAAGATAACGCAAATGCTCTGCAATCTCTATCCTCTTTTGTGAGCACGAATTGTAGCCTGCTTCTGTCTGGAGCATAGTGGTTTTCAGATTGATAAGAAGCTGCCCCAGCACCGAAGCTCCAAGTATCGCAACAGCGAGCCATATATTCTTATTTGACATATTATCATCAAGTATACCCATTACTACTGCGCCAATAGCCGTAATACGGAGTGCGGCAAATATTGTTCTGACAACGCCAAGCCCTATTGCCAGGCGAAGTTTTTTCCTGTCCTCTGCGTTGCAGAATTCAAAAAAGCGTTTAAGTGTAGTAAACATTATGCTTCCTCCTTTACTGCCATATGTGCATTCCACATCTGCGTGTACAGCGGTGATTTTTTGAGAAGTTCCTGCTGCGTGCCCACAGCTTCCAACTTTCCGTTATTTATCAGTATTATCTGATCGGCGGAAGCGATAGTTGAAAGTCTGTGTGCGATAACGAGCAAGGTTTTGCCCTGCACAAGCTTTGCGACAGAAGACTGGACAAGTGCTTCGTTTTCGGGATCAGTGTATGCAGTTGCTTCGTCAAGAATTACGACGGGAGCGTTTTTCAGCATTGCTCTTGCAATGGAGATACGCTGTCTTTCACCGCCGGAAAGATGTCCGCCAGCACCGCCGACAACTGTGTTATAGCCGTGTTCAAGCTGCATGATAAACTCATGGCAGCCGCAGGCTTTTGCTGCGTTGATAACGTCTTCATCGGAAGCGTTCGGGTTGCCCATGCGTATATTATCCATTATTGTCTCGTCAAAGAGGTAGTTATCCTGCGATACATAGACGATATTGTTATTGTACTGATTCAGTGGTATCTTTCGGATATCAACTCCGCCGAAGGTGATACTTCCGCTGTCAACGTCCCAGAATGAAGCGATGAGCCTTGCGATAGTAGATTTTCCCGAGCCGGAAGGGCCTACAAGTGCATTTACAGTACCCTGACGAATATTCAGGCTGATTCCGTGAAGTATCTCCTCGTCCTTATAGCCGAAGTGAACGTCCTTGAGAACAATATCTGTACCATTTGGTTTAGCTGTCATAGTATCAGGACGCTTCAGTTCTTCACGTTCAAGTATTTCGGTTGCCTCACCGATAACAGTTCCCATTTTTGCAATGCCGTCCCAATAGGAAGCGATAGTCATGAACGGGGAAACAAGACCGAGTGATAAAATTATCAGCATAAGAAGGTCAGAGCCCGAAACACTGCCGTCCATATATAATTTTGCACCGAAAGGAAGCAGTCCAAGCAGGAAATACGGCATTATCAGCAGTGAGATATTCTGCCACAGATTGCATCTTCTCATCCAGTCAATAAAGCAGTCTGCACCTTCCTTTGCCGCAATGACGAATTTTTCATATGAAGTCTTTGATTTTCCGAAAGCCTTGATGACTTCAATGCCATTGATGTACTCAACAGCTGTATCATTAAGCTTTTTTGTTTTGACGACTGTGTTTTCGTAACTCTCCTGGCTGCCCACCATCATAAGTATAAAGAATGCAGCTCCGACAGGCACGCATATCAAAGATATCAGCGTCAGCTTCCAGTTTATCGTCATCATATAAACGATCAGGGCGACAGGTACGAATGCATTAGACAGTACCTCAGGAATTATGTGGGCAAGTGTTGTTTCGATTGAATCTACACGCTCACAGATGATGTTCTTGTATGTACCGCTGGACTGCGACAGCACAGAACCAAGCGGCAGTTTTGACAGCTTTTCAGTGAGCTGGCGGCGAATATTAGCAAGGACTTCAAAAGTAGCTGCGTGAGAAAGAGTTGTGGATATTGCATGAGAAATACGGCACAACAGCCAGAACATAGCCATTTTAATAATATCCGCAGTCATCAGACTCATATCTTTATCAAGTGTTCCTGTGTTCATTTGCAACAGCTTATCAACGATATGAGCCATATATACATAAGGCATTATTCCGCAGACTACTTTTATCATAGCAAGCAAGACGCTGAGTATATAATTTGTTCGCTTTTGTCCGGCAAATTCAGCTACCCAGCTCAGTGTTGAACGTTTTTGTTGTTGCTTTTTCATAAATTGACCTCCTATAATATTAGCTTAAGCTAACAATAAATCATAAAATATTCGGCATTAAATGCCGAATATCCTTTTCCAGCCTGCTGAGAAAAATACATCGAGCGTATTAGCGTAATGTATTGCATCAGCTTCTGAAAAATCGTGAAAGACAGCTTCAAATATGGCTGACACGTTAGCGGTCACCAGCAAATGAAGCTCTCTGTCCGGAACATCATTAATTTGTATTCCAAGCTCTTTACTTCTCTCAAGGAACATTGTCGTGGACTTTTCCTCCATTATCGCAACATCATGGATAAAGCTCTCATATTTAGTTCCATGTGAACAGCATACTATCAGCTTAAAAGCACAGAAATGGGCATAGATAAATCCCATAAACAGAACTGCATCTCCGCCGTAGTCCTTCCATATTTCGTTGATCCCGACCTTTGGGAGCAGTTCAAGAGATTCTTTCTGCATCTTATCAAATATTTGCAATAATTCATTTATTGTCGGCTCAACAAGTACTGAAAACATATCCTCTTTGTTTTTAAAGTGTTTGTAAAGAGCACCGACTGTTATACCTGAGTTTTCTGCAATTCGTCTCATTGAAGCCCCCTCGAATCCATTTTCAAGGAACTCCGTGGTTGCAGCCTTGATTATCCTTTTATGAGCTTCAGTTTTATCTCTTGGCATTTCTGAATCCCTCCCTTCTTGTAGGTAAACAGTGTTTACTTTTAGTTAGCATTATATAACTTTAAAAAGCATTTGTCAATACCTTTTAAGAAAAAATGTAAGTTTTTCATTAAGCATGGGTAAACTCTATATTTTTATGTGTCCGATGGTAAGATGAATGCCAATGATGATTTAGCACAGAAATAATAGCCGGAAGCCTTTCAGTATTGGACGGCTTTTCTTATGAAAATAGCTTGATATTTCTGTTAGCATGTGCTATAATGTTATTTAGTTTGCAAACGCTAACAAATTTAAGCATACGGAGGTCAAAGTTTTGAACAAGGTCCGTACATTATCAAAAGATAAAATAGAGGAAATATCCGCACTTATCGGAGCGTCATTCTGGGATTATCCATATGAATCCGATGAAGGTGGATTAAAGCCGTTTTTTAGTTCTAAACAGGCAATGACAGAATATATGAAGTCCTTTGTTATTGCCGGTATCGAAAGCGGAACGTTTTACTGCACAGATCACGGCGAAGGATATATCCTTATTACAGATACAAAAGGAAATCATCCGAATTTCCGGAGTATTCTCAAAATGGCACAGCGAATGAAAAACGCCCTTGGCGGTTGGAGTAAACTTTTCTCATTCCTGAAACAGGCAAACAGCGGCTGCGATAAAAAGCCTCTTGAGATCCAGATGAAAAAGCAGAAAAAGCCTTACGTCAAGGTGGAAATGCTCGTAGTAACGGAGCAATATCAGGGACAAGGATATATGCGTAAGCTAATGGAGTTTGCTTATAAAATGGCAGACAAAAACAGTTGCCCATGCATACTTGATACTGATGCAAAGGGTAAATGCGACCGCTATATGCATCTTGGAATGAATCTCGTTCAGACACGAACTTCGGCAGGCTGCAAAATATATGACCTGATGTATAGCAAGTCCTAAGGAAAAGAGGTATTATGATATGTTTATTGAGATAAAAAACGCAAAAAAACAATATGGTAACGGAGAAGCTGCTGTATATGCACTTGACGGAGTTGATCTATCGCTCGAAAAGGGAAAAGTCTACGTTATTCTCGGACCGTCAGGCTCAGGAAAGTCCACTCTTCTTAATATGATAGGCGGACTTGACAGCCTTGATTCAGGAGAACTTATCATCGACGGCAGAAATATCTCCAAAGCTGATAAAAAAGAGCTGACTTTGTATCGTCAGGAGGACGTGGGATTTGTATTCCAGTTCTATAACCTTATCCCCGACCTGTCAGTCGAGGAAAACATCGAGGTAGTGGCAGATATATCCAAGTCTCCGCTTGATATAGACGAAGTGCTCAAAGCACTTGATATTGAGAAATACCGTAAGCGATTTCCAAAAGAATTATCAGGCGGTCAGCAGCAGAGAGTAGCTATCGGCAGAGCAATGATAAAAAATCCAAAGCTCCTTTTATGCGACGAGCTTACAGGCGCACTTGATACGAAATCCTCTCTTGCCGTGCTGAAATTCGTGGAGAAGATCAATAAGAGTTATGGTACTACCATTATAATCATCACTCACAACGAAGCTATTGCGGATATGGCAGACACCGTAATCAAGATCCGTGACGGCAAGATCGCCAAGATAAAACAGAATACACATAAAAAAGCGGCCGCCGAGCTGGAACTGTAAGGCGGTGCGGCATGAAGTTAAATAAAAGGTATGCAAGGAGCATACGCTCCAATCTTTCGTTCTATGTATCGGCATCTGTTCTGACCATGGTGGGGCTTTTACTGTTTTTCTTATTCTATGTGGCGGGTACGGGAATCGGTAAATACGGCGATGAATTCTTCTCACGCAATCACCGTGAGGACGCAAGCTTTACGGTCATGAACGAGATAACTGAGGATGAACTTCACGAACTTGAAAGGAAATACGACGTACAGCTTGAAAAAGAATGCTATGTCAATACTGAAGAGGACGACGGCAAGCACGTTCGTGTGTTCAGAGCTAATAAGGATATCGATCTCTATGAGCTTATAGAGGGAACTGCTCCGAAGGCAGATGACGAGGCTGTTATTTCCGCAGGTTATGCAGAGAATAATGACATACATATTGGCGATAAAGTGACGATAGGCGGCAGAGAGTACAAGGTCACAGGCTGGTTCCTGCGCCCTGATTATCTGTATATGCTGGAGAACATCACTGATGATTACAAGAACATTTCCACATTTTTCCTTGCTTCACTGACTGACGAGGCTTTTAACAAGGCGTTTGAACAGCCCTCCATAGCCTATAAGGTCATATATAACAATTCCAAAACTGAAAAGGATTTCCGTCTTGCGGTAAATGAAGATCACTACACCCTTTCCTATCTTTCTGCTGACGAAAACAAAAGAATAACTTTTGTTCATGAACAGGCAGATATGTTCATTC
>JAAYBK010000385.1 GCA_012718885.1 Ruminococcus sp.
CTTGATACTCCTGAACAGCAGATATTCGTTCTTCATCTGTCATCTTACCTTGTCTTGACATAAAAACCCCCCTTAGAGTTAACACGTTTTTGTTTTTTCGTGTGTCTACTCTATGGGGATTATATCAGAAGTGTGGATGCTTTACTTTTTTATCCATTATAGATTTTAGGCGATGTCAAGGCTGGTGTTACTTGATTTTTGCAGTCCTGTATGTTATAATCTTCTTGTAATAAGTTCAAGGAGATGATAGGAATGATATATACAGTTACATTTAATCCTGCTATAGATTATATAGTGCATACAGACAACCTCAGAACAGGATATGTCAATCGTTCTGACTACGAGGAGATGTTCATCGGCGGCAAGGGGATCAATGTTTCAAACGTCCTTGCACAGCTTGGCGTTACCTCAAAAACTCTCGGCTTCACCGCCGGCTTCACAGGAAGAGCTATCGAGGAAGGCGTATGTCTCATGGGTATAGAGGCTGATTTTGTAAGGCTTAAAAAGGGCAATTCCCGTATCAACGTAAAAATAAATACCGGTGTGGAGACAGAGGTCAACGGACAGGGTCCGGATATCGATGAGGAGTCAATTGCAGAGCTTTTTAAAAAGATCGGGAAGCTTAATGACGGTGATACGCTTATCCTTGCCGGAAGTATTCCCAAAAGCCTGCCGGCAGACATCTACGAGAAGATACTTGGTCTTGTCTCAGGAAGAAATATAAGGACTGTGGTGGACGCTACAAAGGATCTTTTGCTGAATGTACTGAAATATCATCCCTTCCTTATAAAGCCAAACAATTTTGAGCTTGCCGAGCTTTTTGATACAGAGCTGCACTCTGATGAGGATATTGCGAAATACGCTTCGGAATTGCAGAAAATGGGCGCAAGGAATGTCCTGGTATCTATGGCAGGGGACGGAGCGCTGCTTCTTGAAGAGAACGGGAATGTGCATAAATGCGGTATCTGCAAGGGCACTGTCATAAATACTATCGGTGCCGGAGATTCAATGCTGGCCGGCTTTGTAGCAGGCCTTGAAAAAGGCAGTGTAAGCTATGCGCTGAAGCTCGGAACAGCCTGCGGAGGTGCAACAGCCTTCTCCAGCGGACTGGCAAAAAAAGAACTGATAGATGAGCTTATGGAGCAGCTCATGCAATAAAAATGCCGGATCACCTTCCGGAACATAGCAGAGTATAGAACAATACAGTAAATAAAGTAAAGGCAGAACGGAGAGCATCCAGTCTGCCTTTGTTTCTATTCTCCAGTTCCGGAGTGTTACAAGTTAGAATAAAAAAAGACTGCTGACGGGATGGCATCAGCAGTCCATTTATGTATTTGTAATTTTTCTTGTCTGTGTGTGCTTTTTATTTATTAATAATGAGGGTGGGATAATATCAGCAGGATCACTCAGCTACTTCGATCTCAACTGCAACTTCTTCTGTAGTCTCTTCTACAGCAGCTTCTTTCTCAGCAGCAGGACCGATGAGCTTGTGCTCGTGGGGCTTAGGAGGCTCAGGCTTGTCCTCGCCGTCAGCAGGAACAGGAGGTGCCGGAGGCTCAGGTCTGTTCTCATCGTCAGCAGGAACAGGAGGTGCCGGAGGCTCAGGCTTTGTCTCGTCGTCAGCAGGAACAGGAGGTGCCGGAGGCTCAGGCTTGTTCTCGTCATCGAGTACCGGAGGTACTGGCGGCTCAGGCTTGTTTATGTGCTCCTTGATCTTGAGGTCGTTATTGCAGAACTCAAACCACTCGCTCTTGGACTCATCATCGAGGAAATTCTCAGCTTCAAGATCGAATACCTTAGCGATCTTATCCTTGATCTCCTTAGGACCAACAGGCTTAGCAGGCTTAACGATCTCTTCTGCCTCTGTAGCCTCTTCAGCAACGTCTGTAGCTTCAGTAGCCTCAGCTTCTGCAGCCTCTGCCTCAGTTGCTTCTTCAGCAGTTTCCTCAACTGTTGTAACTTCCTCAGTTACTACTTCTTCTGCCTTCTCGCTCTTAGCAGCCTGGCTTGTAGCGAATGCGCTAACGCCTGTAGTGATTGAAAGAACTGATGCTGCGGCGATAGCAGAGATGAGCTGTCTTCTGTTTTTCATTGTAAAGACTCCTTTGTAATAAATTTTTTTCTCCTCTCGGAGTAAAAGCCGTTTTTGCTTTCTGTTTATAGTTTACGCAAGGGGAATAAAAAAAGTGGGGTCGGAACAAAAATTTTTTGAATTTTTTTTGCAGGTGAATTTAAACCACGGTATATAGCTATATATTGGCAATAAAAAAAGCCGTGCAGGCCGGTTTTTTAGTATTGTATCAGTAAGGAGCATTATTTCAGCGTTCATATATGCAAAGCTTCAGACAGCCTTCTGAACTTACTTAAAGCACAAGAGGCACCATAGCGGCGCCTCTGTGCACAATATATCAAGGGATATCGGGGATCAGCGGAGTTGCTTCATCCGGCTTTGGAGCCTCGGGAGGTTCTGGTGTTTCCGGAGCCTCCGGCAGCGGCTCAATATCCTTGCCGGCGGATCTTATCAGCGGAGCGTGCAGGACGGGGAGTTGGTGGATAAGCGTGTCACCCTCCTCGTCCGGCACGATGTTATGGATATGAGGCATAGCCTCATCAGGTCTGTCGGGCTTTTCTTCCTTTTCGTGAGGAAGCTGATCCTCCTTGTGTTCCGGAACAGGGGGAGCGTCCGGAACAGCAGGCGGATCGGGAACAACAGCAGTCTGGCCGTTATCACGAGGAATATCGTTTGGTGTCGGAGGGGGATCCGGCTTGGCAGGCGGCTGCGGCTTGCTGTTGTTATCGGTGGTTGGAGCGGCCTTGTCGGCCTTTGGCTTTTCCGGAACAGGGGGCTGCGGTTTATTGCTGTCCGGTGCGGCCGGCGGAGCTATCTCCGGAGCGGCAGGCTCTGCTGCCTTCGGTGTAGTAGTCTCCGTTTTCTTTGTAGTTACCTTTGGATACTCTTCCATATCCTGTACGTATACATTAACGTTGAGCTTAGGTATCTCGCTTTCTATCTCGGATTTCAGTTCATCATAGTTGCTCTTGCTTTCTGAGGAAATGAAGAATTCAACTGTATCTCCGTTTGAGATCATGCCCTTGGATTTGCCTATCTCAAGGAGCTCGTTGGCAACAGTGACCTGATCCTTGCCCTTTCCGTCATAGCCTTCAAGTAGTTCTTTTCCACTCTCATCGATGCTTTCGAGCTTGATTACCTTACCCTTTTTATTGAGGGACATCCTTACGCTCGCATCTGAGGATATAACGACGGTGGAATAAGTCTTGTAGTTGTAAGAGTAGTAGGTATAGCTTCCTCCCACAAGGAGGACGAGGCAGGCGGCAGCGGCTATGAACCGTGTGAGAACAATAGCGTTCCGGTGCTTTTCGGTGTGGGTATCAGACATTATGACCGGATCGGTGACGGTCTGTCCCACGGAATAATGGAGATTGGCGGCAGTTACGAACGCAGAATCCTCGTCCATAAGAACGGCATAGCTGTCGTGACATTCCATTACCAGATATTTCATTGTTCTTCACCACCTTTCAGTACCTGCATGATATGGCCGCGCATGATCTCATAGCCATTGGTGCAGATGAGGAGTACGGCGACAAGGTAGCGCCTGTGGCGTTCGAGGGATTTCCTCTCCACATCGGCACCCTCTGCAAGGCGTGAAATAGGGACTTTTTTAGTCCTCAGGAATTCAGCCAGCAGCTCGGGATTGTTCCTTGCATAGCGTACAGCTTTATTGCATATCTCAAGAGTTCTCTTCTGACGGGGGGAGTTATCGGCAACGTCTGTCATAGACACTCCGAAATCGTTCATCTGAGCGGAAAGCTCAGCGATCTCCTGCTGAGTAGCCTCACGGAGCTCTGTCTCCGCATAATCATCGTGATCGTCAGAGATAGTATCGATAAGTTCATTTTTATCATCCTCATCGGTCTGGTCAAGGGAGATCATCCCCTTGCTGCGCTTTTCCTTGCGGAAGTAATCGATGAGGCGGTTCTTTATCTGAAGCGAGGCAAATTTAAGGAATGAGCCACGCAGTCTGGAATAATTTCTGATTGATTCATAGAAAGCGAACATTGCGATGCTGAGTTCGTCATCGCTGCTGTCCGGCGGACGCTTAAGGAATTTTGCGGTTTCAGACCGGATGAAGGGCATATATGCTTCGATGAGTTCATCTGCGGCATGGCTGTCCTTTTTGGCATTGTAGACCTGGGAGACGATCTGATTCGCATTTGGTTCCATAGTACCACCCCCATATTAATTATAGTATACGTAAGATGTTTTCCGGAATCGGGGTCTCGGGAAATATTTTTTCAGTTTTTTACCGCATTTATGAGCCGGAATACCTGCTCTGCGGTATCGGTCAGATTTTTTGCGGCATTTTCCTTATCCATGGCCTCGCTGATACTACAGGTCCGGCGCAGTATTGGGAAGAAAGCGTTGATCCCACTGGCATTGCAAAGCTCTGCGCCCTCACGGACTGCGCCGCAGAAGGCGATGACCGGGACTCCGTATTTTGCTGCAAGAGCTGCTGCACCTGCGGGAGCCTTTCCCATAGCGGTCTGACTGTCGAGACAGCCCTCTCCGGTGACAAGAAAGTCAGCGCTTTTCAGTTCCTCCTCAAGGCCTGTCTCATGCAGTACAAGGCTAACGCCGGAGCTGATATCTGCGCCGAGGAAATTCCGCAGGGCGAACCCCATTCCTCCGGCAGCGCCTGCGCCGGGCATATCCGGATCAGCAGAGGGAATATAGCTTTTCACAAGCTCTGCATAACTCTGCAAACAGCCGTCCATCGTTTTTACGGCCGCCGTGTCTGCGCCTTTCTGTGGGGCGAATACAGCACTGCATCCTCTTTCGCCGCAGAGGGGATTATCAACGTCGCAGGCCACATGAAATCTGCAATTTTTAAGCTCCGGAGCAGCATTGTCAAAGGTAATTGAGCAAAGCTCTGCAAGTCCGGCAGCATTACCTGTTACGGGAGAGCCGTTCCTGTCCAGAAATCCGAAGCCGAGAGCCTGAAGGCAGCCGATGCCGCCGTCATTAGTAGCGCTGCCGCCTATACCGATGATAAGCTCCCGGCAGCCCTGTCCAACAGCATCGAGGATGAGCTGACCTGTGCCGCAGGTCGAGGTCACCATCGGATCACGCTCATTCTCAGAAAGAAGAGGCAGCCCGGAAGCGGCTGCCATTTCGATGACAGCGGTATTGCCGGGGAGTATGCCATATCTTGCGTTCACCGGTCTTCCCAGTGGATCGGAGACAGAAACTTCACGGAATTGTCCGCCGAGTCCAAGGACAAGAGCCTCAGCAGTTCCTTCGCCGCCGTCGGCAAGCGGACTTATCACGGTATCAGCCGCCGGAATGGCTCTCCTTATTCCGGCAGCAGCAGCTCTTCCTGCCTCAAGTGAGGAAAGACTGCCCTTGAAGGAGTCTATGGCTATGACTATTTTCATGCAAACACCTCTGCTATATATAATGTTGGATATACAAATGCCAAGGACGTCAGATTATGTGAGCTTTGTTCCTTCCGGACGACTGCATCACGGCCTGACCGACAACGGATCTGCCGTCTTTCACTACAATTATAACATTTGCCGGATGGGAATACAATACCCATCTTGACAATTTCTGTTCAAGGCACTATAATATTCTTGTTGTCTTTTTGATGATGAACTCAGCATCCAGCACATAGCAAATAAAATGCTCTGAAAGAACTTTAAGGAAAATTTAAGAATTAGATTAAGGGTTTTTTTAGAAATGATTGCTATAATGTGGATAGTTCTTAAGGACTTCTTAATAATAAATGCGTTATTATTGATACAGGGATCAATTGGGGATTCCGTATACTATCGTACGGGGGACATCTGCTCATGATATGGGTGTCCCTGTACGATACTCTTGAAATAAGATAATAAGGCTGCCATTATCTGCTAAAGGGTGAACGGCGGCCTTTATATATGAGAGGGATCATAAGTATTTGAAAGGAAGAGAGTTATGAAGAAAAAACACATTCTTGCAGTATTGCTTGCGGCAATGCTTACAGCTTCCCAGATAACAGCCTGCGGAAGCAAGGAAAGCTCATCAAGCAATACAGAGCCCACCACATCAAGCAGCACAGAAGCATCAAGTGAGGAGAGCACTGAGGATGCCTCTCAGGGGGACAAAACAGGATCAACAAGCAAATATATGGGACAGGGTGAGGTCGGAAACAAGTGGCTTGCTCCGGTCTTCGAGGCGTATACTGACGCAGAAAAGCCGGAACTGAAGGACGATTTCTTTACAGCAATAAACTATGACAAATTCAAGACGCTCCAGCTCAAGGACGGAGATATGTCCGCAGGTACCTGGGAGGATATGAACGACATAATGAAGGAAAAGATACTTGCCCTTCTCAATGACGATTCCATAACCGGCCACGATATCGAGGTATGCCGTGCAGTATACAAGGCTGCTATAGACTGGGATGCGAGAAACAAGGCCGGTATAACTCCTTTTGAGGAGAGCTTAAAGAAGATACAGGGCATTAAGACTATCGACGATGTGACTGCAATAATTACGGGCTGCGACAGCTTCATCCCCGGATTGTTCAGCGCAGATGTTACTGAGGGACTTTTCGAGCAGAAGGGCAAAAATATCCTTGATATCGGTCCTGCGTCAATGCTGTATCAGGATCCGGCAGACTATGAGAATCCTACTCAGCAGGCAATGATGATATCAATGATGGCACAGCAGCAGCTGGATTACCTCTTCCCGAAATTCGGCATGACAGCTGAAGAGAGCAAAACAGCTCTTGAAAAGTGTACAGAATTTGAGAAAGCCTTCGCAAGCGTACTTCCTTCCAACGAAGAGCAGTCTGCTCCTGACTTTGTTGA
>JAAYBK010000386.1 GCA_012718885.1 Ruminococcus sp.
ATATGATAGAGGGCATCGCAGACGGCACGTTCATCCTTGAGGGAGGATATAAAGTGCTGAGCCGTGACGAGGTCATACATATACTCAAAGAGAGTATGTGAAAATTTTTCCGGAAAAATTTCAAAAACCTCTTGACATCTTATTATTTTTGTGTTATTATCATAATAGAAATAACACAGGAGGCGATACAGATGGACAGTGAAAAGGATTTCCTTGAAAACTATAAGCTCAGCGATTATGAGCGGCCGTCAGTCACGGCTGATGTGGCGGCGTTTATGATAGGCTCTGAGAACAGCGGCAATTATCGCAGGAACCCTGAGAACAGGCTAATGCTGCTCCTGATAAAAAGAGGCGGACATCCCTTCAAGGATAAATGGGCTCTGCCGGGAGGCTTCCTCAATAAGGGGGAGACTATTGAGGAGTGTGCACTCAGGGAGATAGAAGAGGAGACAAGCGTGCTCCCGGTATCGATAATGCCTGTGGGGACGTTTAGTGAGCCTGATCGTGATCCACGTGGCTGGATAATCTCCAACGCCTATGTTTCCATAATCAGCGAGGAATCAGTGAAGCAGGTGGGCAGGGATGATGCTTCTGACGCACAGTGGTTCAGCGTCAGCTTCGACCGAAGCGACAGCGGAGAGTATCATCTTGTTCTGAGCTACGGCGAGACTGAGCTTACAGCCCGGCTTGCAGAGGAAAAGACAAGCTTCGGCAGGACAAGGTTCCGTATAATCGAAAGCGGCGGACTTGCCTTCGACCATGCCGCAATAATCGCAGCCGCACTTACAGCACTGAGGGCTGAGGCCAGAAATTACGATACCATATTTGATTTCCTGCCGGAGAAATTCACTCTGACCTCATTGCAGAAGGTACAGGAGACCATAATGAACATAAACATCCTTCCGGCAAATTTCAGGAGAATGGTAAGCGGCTATGTGGAGGAGACAGATGAGTATGTCCGGGGAGAGGGACACCGTCCCGCAAAGCTTTACAGGAGAAAAAGCTGAGTCATACCTGCTTGAAAGTATGACACTGTTATAAGTCAGGAGTTGATAGTATGAAAAAGTTTTTGGTAGTAGTTGATATGCAGAAGGATTTTGTGGACGGCGCTCTGGGCAGCAAGGAAGCCTGCGCTATAGTCCCGGCCGCAGTTGAGAAGATCGCCGGATTTGACGGGGAGATCTTCGCCACATTCGATACTCACTTTGAGAATTATATGGAAACTGCCGAGGGAAGAAAGCTGCCTGTCCCTCACTGCATAAAGGGTACGGCCGGCTGGGAACTGGATAAGGATATCGCAGCAGCCCTGGAAGCAAAGGGATATACTGCCGTTGAGAAGAAGACCTTCGGCTCTGTTGACCTTCCGGCGCTTATAGAGAAGGCTGCCGGCGGAGAGGATTTCAGCATCGAACTCATCGGACTTTGTACTGACATATGTGTTATAAGCAATGCGCTCCTGCTCAAGGCTAATTATCCGGAGGCTGATATTGCCGTTGATGAGAAGTGCTGTGCAGGCGTAACTCCTGAAAAGCACAACGCTGCAATAGAGACAATGAGAAGCTGCCAGATAGACATTTTATAAGGAGGAAAACTCAATGAAACTTGAACCTATCGTAATTTCTCTGCTGGATACTGACCTTTATAAATTCAATATGGATCAGGTGATCTTCCATAAGCACACAGATCTCTGCGGCCAATACTTCTTCAAGTGCCGCAACAATGATGTAGTTTTCACTCCTGAAATGGTGCAGGAGATAAACGAGCAGATCGACCACCTCTGCACACTTACCTTTAAGAAGGAGGAGCTGGATTACCTCCGCTCCATACGCTTTATAAAGGACGACTATGTGGAGTTCCTGAGACTGTGGAGACCTATCAGGGACTACGTTACTGCGGAGCTTGACGAAAACGGCCAGCTTTGCATTGAGGTCAACGGTCCGCTTTTCTCCGCAATGCAATTTGAGATATACCTGCTGGAGATAGTCAATGAGGTCTATTTCCGCATGAAGTTCGATTACGAGAAGCTCCGCAGATCTGCTGAGGAGAGGCTTGACGCCAAGATAAAGGCGATGAACGACGGTACTTATACCTTTAAATTCGCAGAATTCGGCTGCCGCAGAAGACTTTCCCGTGAGTGGGAGGATGTTGTAGTCAAGCGCTTTGTGACTGAGACAAAGAACTGTGTCGGTACTTCAAACGTGTACCTTGCTATGAAGTACAATGTTACTCCTATCGGCACATACGCTCACGAATTCGTGCAGATGTATCAGGGCATCGATTCTATCCCTCTTGCGTACACGAACCACTATGCTATGAAGGACTGGTATGACGAGTATGACGGCGATAACGGTACAGCCCTTACGGATACTGTTACAACAGACCTGTTCCTGCTGGACTTCAATCGCTCAATGGTGAGCAACTATACAGGAGTACGTCACGACAGCGGCGATCCCTATGCCTGGGGAGACAAGATCATCGCTCACTATAAGAAGTATGGTGTTGATCCTAAGACAAAGCTTCTGCTGTTCAGCGACAGTCTCGATTTCGACAGGGCACAGAAGCTGTATGACTACTTCTGCAATAAAACAAAGGTATCTTTCGGTATCGGAACATTCTGCTCCAATGATACTGAGGAGAAAGCACTTAATATCGTTATAAAACTCCAGTATGTGAACGGCCGTCCTGTGGCAAAGCTTTCCGACGATATCGGAAAGGCAATGTGCCGTGACGAGGAGTACCTGGGCTACCTTAAACGTTCAGTTGAGTTCAGACTTAAAAGAGAAGCAGAATAAAATAACGCCGAAGGCGGTAAAAATGGGAGTCCAGAGGGATGTTATCCCTCTGGCAGGCGGGTGTGAGAGGGAGGGCAGAGCCCTCCCTAAAATGTAGTCCGGACAGCGCAGCGCCTTCCGGACGGCTGCCCATTCATTTGTATGCCCCGGCTTGTCAGGCAATAGTGCATATATAAAAGAACGCCCCACATATGTGGGGCGTTACTATCTTTATTTATCAGAACTCACTGAGGGGAGTTTATGCTTTTTCCCATTCAGCCGAGTCGTGGAGAGCGTTGTAGCCTTCCTCGCCTGTACGAATCTTGATAACGTTCTCGATATCGTAGATGAACATCTTGCC
>JAAYBK010000387.1 GCA_012718885.1 Ruminococcus sp.
CACACAAAACAACAAATGAAAAGTGTATTTTAACAGGAGGGAAATGTTATGGGAAAAGTAAGGTTTATACAGGAAAAAAGCAGAACAGATATTGACTTCACTTTATGGTGTGTTACATATTACAATCAGCCAGCTATGGTTTATCTTGACAGAAATGCAATACCCGAAGAAGCTAAAAGGTTTATGATAGAAAATTCACCAAAGGAAAGTCAAGAAGGCAATATTAAATCAAAGGTTTACGGAAATACGGAAGGTTATACTTATGAGAGTATAGTCAGAACAGACAGATAAAAGAGTGATTTAAAGGAGGAAAATTCAATGACATACGATGAGATCAAAGCAATGGTGCAGGGAAAATCCTTGCCGTTATCAGCGGAAAATTCTGATGGTGAATATGTAGTGATTGAAGGAAATGAGAAATGCTACATACTCACAACAGCGCAGCACAACGGATGGTGCAGGATCAATGAATACTATCCTGACGGTACAATAACGGAAACTTACGAGAAGTAAAAAGCCTGACGGGTAGCTTACAATACCCGTCACCATAGACGATAAAACACAAACCGCAACGGAAAATTAAGGAGGTCAAAACTATGAATGCATACATTGATTACAGCATTTCAAAGGGATGCAGAGTATTTATGTCAAAACAGGCAATGGAAAATTTAAGTCAGTATGAGCCAAAAGGATGCCCATTTAAGGATTATACACTTCTCGATCTTGTTAAAGACTTAATGGCGTTTTCATGGAGAATTACTGAGTCAATGAGTTTAGCAGATTATATCAGATTATTACAGTCGGAAAATTACATACACGCTGTTGTGTATGGTGATGCAATTATAAAGTGTTTGGAGGCATGATTATGAAAACAGTAATGCGATTCAGTACAGGCAGTAAAGCCGATCTTGAAAAGATGATTAATGATTATTTCTACTCGGAAAATTATGTTATCACAGATGATAACAGGGTATACAATAGCAAGCTGGACAAATACCTTGACAATTATATCATACAGGAAAAGAAGTCAAGATGGAGCTTTAGGGAAATCGTAGGTTAATAAAATGACTGTTTAATCAGCGGGAAAGAGGCGAGGCTAAATGCTTATAACTGCCTATGAACGGAAATTTGTAGGCAGATACAAACGTTTAGCGGAAAAATCAAAACAGCCGAGAGGCAAGGAGGTCAATATGAATAACGAAAGAAAATTTGATGAGTTAGCACATGAATTTGCAGAAGCTATCAGAATGTTTGCGGAAAAGCCTGATAATATTGATAACTTTGAGAGTTATTTAAGCTATCACTTTGATGCATGGATGGAAAAATATGCTTACGATCCTGAGAGCCTTACTTCAGAAGTAAAGCACTTTGCAGCACTGGAAATTTAAGGAGGCAACACTATGAAAAAGTATCTTGAATATATGAACGCAGCAGAACGGAAAATCGCAGACAAGTTAAATACGCTTACCAATATTGATACGTTCTGGGATGATGTACGGAAATTCACTAAAAATGTACATAGCGATAAAAGTATATCGTTATGGCAGTCGTGGTCGGAAATTCGTTTTGATGAGCTTAGAACGGGTTGTGAGGACGTAAGATCAGAGATTGAGGAATACGGAAAACCAATAAGATATTACACATACGATTATAGTAAAGAGGTATTTATTAAGGAGGCGTGAGTATGTACGAATATAATATCATTATAAAGCAGCCAACAGGAAAAGTCTCACAGAACAAAATAACATCAAGGTTTGAGAAAACGCCTGAGATGATAGCAAGATCAGAAATGTGCTGGTATAGCACAGGAACGATAATTGAAGTCAATGGAAAAGCCTTTAGGAAAATTCATGTTGATGATGCTGTTAAAGGCTATGCAGAGTTAGAGGAGGTCTGAATTATGAGAATCACGCTTAATGATATTAGAAATATGTTTTGCAAGGCTACAAAGATAGTTCTTGTTAATGACATAATAGAGTGTTTACAGCATGGAAGGCATACGCAGAGGAAAATTCAGAGTACAGCTATTAAGGAGG
>JAAYBK010000388.1 GCA_012718885.1 Ruminococcus sp.
ATAGCGAAGCAGCATCGGCCTGTGTAACAGTTGAGTTGCGATGATAAAAGCAACAGGAGGTCAAGCTGATCCGCTAATCGATAAGAAAATCGTGGTGGCTGACGGACTGTCCGAGATGGCAAAGCAGCAGAAGGCTATCGGTAGTAACCTCAACCAGATAGCAATGCTGGCGCACGAAGGACGGCTTCACTCTGTCCGACTGGACGAGCTTGTGGAGCAGCACAAGACAATCACAGCGGCAGTCTGTGACATAGCAAAGGTGGTGAAGTGATGCCAATAATCCATTTCATAAATAACAAAACTCAGACCGCTGGCGGCATGAGGAACGTCCTCAACTATGTCAGCAGAAAGGAGAAAACTGTGTCAGAGGACAAGCGTTTCGTGACCGTAATCAACTGTGCTCCCGATACTGCACTCGATGAAATGACCGCAACTAAGAACTTGTACCGTAAAACTGACGGACGGCTCTACTATCATCTGGTGCAGAGCTTCCCCAGCGGATACGAGATTGAACCTGAGCTTGCCCACAAGATTGCTGTGGAGCTTGCAGAGAAAGCCTTCGGAAAGTATGAAGTTGTAGTCGCAACTCATATAGACCGTGAACATATCCACAGCCACTTGGTGATGAACTCGGTCAGCTTCGAGGACGGAAAGAAGTATCATTCAAACAAGGAGAGCGTCGAACAACTAATGAAGCTCAGCGATAACCCTGTTATATTTTATAGCATATGAATTGCTATACTCGGCGATCTTCATGCCGCCTAATCCACTATCAGTTTCAGCAAGAATATCACAAGCATAATTTATAAATGTAGGGTCTATTTTAGCCACTATATTCACCTCGTAGAAAATGTTTAACTATAACGAAAACGGGCAAAATTACAAATATCCATTTTATATTATAACACCATCGCTTAAAAAAGCAACCTGAAACATATAAATCACCTATTATTAGCCGAATCGCGACTTTTATTGAAAATCATTGATGTTTTAATCAAGCAGATGTATAGCATTCCTGAACTCTTCCTCCGACATCTCGCCTGACATGAAAGACATCTTAGCAGTATGAAGCTCCCTGAGCCAGTCAGCATAATCGTTATAGGACAAGTCCTTACCCTGCTTTTCATCTCCAAGCTTTAGTTCGTACCGCTCCACTCGCCGGTAGTTGCGATTAATAGCTCGGTCATAGTCAGCCAGCAGCTCGCTGTGCTGAAGCCTGAATTTATAAATCTGCTGCGGACCTATCTGCTTACAAGTGCGTCCGTCATCAGTCCTGACCCGATCACAGTATCGGGTCTTTTTCTTTGTCTTAGGCTTGAAAAAATGACCGCAGTAGTCGCACTGACTGAATCCCGTGTCGAACTCCATTGCGTTCAGAAAAACATACCATATATAGGCAGGCAGATTGTCAAAGCGGTAACCTCTGCTGTATGGCAGCTTAGGTCTTGTCATCTGAAACATTTCCGTGCCGACATCTGTATGAGCAATGACTTGCTCAAATTGGCACTTGAAAATAGTTTCCCTGCCTAAGAATGCTTTAGTAGTCTTTTCCTCGTGGGTGCCTTCAAATCTGCAATACGCATCTGCGATAGTGAAGAAAATGTTTTGAGTGTGTACCATATCTCGCAGCATCTCAACAGCACGATCCTTATATTCAAAAAGTTCTTCATAACTTGATACATCATAACTATCAACATACAGCTTTGTACACAACAGAAAGCTGTATACAGGCTCTTCCTGACAAAAGATCTCAGCTGTGTATCCAACAGCTCGGCACACGCCCAACAGCTCATAAGGGGGTGTGTTCTCCTTGGTATATGCTTTCAGTTTATCAAGAAGTCTGTTGAATGGTGTCAGATCGATCTCAAGAAAGTCTATCAACTGATGCTCAAAAGTTATCTCAGGCAGCTCGGTTGCCTCATCACCATCGTACATAAAGCGCCTGATAGTATTTTTATTTAGGAAAACGTACAGTCCACGGCTCAGATACATAAGTTTTGCCTCCAAAGATAGGTTACCACTATTATAGCACACATCATATTGAAATGAAAGTGTAAAAAATATTTTGAGTTTCATTTCGCATTTATTCTCTTAAAAAGTCTGCTATCATTGAAACTGAGGAAGAGTCTTAGAACTTGGACAGCAGCTTGAAAATTGAATATGGGATCAGGAGTTACGTTGTTTCCGATGGTGGGGCGGTGAGCCGTACCAGCCCAGAGATGCGCGATGACGCAAAAGCCGAGCGATAACATCTCTGGTTTCACATAGCGCAGATGTGAAGTAAGCGATGAAAGTCGGGAACGGATACTTACACTCAGCCACAGTCCGAGCGCGATAAAACCGTCGCAGGCAATGGGAGTGTGCCGGGGCAGCCGAGCATTTAAGCTGCCTATGAGTCAGATGTGCAGTCGGGCGGCTCCTGATCCGGTCAGGCAAGAGTGCGGCGGATACCACTGTGAGTTCGCAGTAGGTCCGTGATGTGTCTGATTTATGTGGCCAAAACAGTTCAAATTGTAATAAGGATACTGCTCCCACATTTTTCAATCAAAAGAGCAAATATCCGCCCGACACAGCCCACACAAATAGTTCGCGCGAGCAGTTGCTCGTTACAAAAAAGCTGTCGGCTGTGTTCCGATAAAAAAGAAGGAGATGATTTTATAGGAAACGAATTAACAATTTACAACAGCGAGTACATAATGATAACTCCGCTGGAAAAGCAGGAGTACATCATCTACAAAATGATGTATCCCGGTCTGTATATCCTTGTAGGCGCACCGAAGATAGGCAAGTCGTGGTTAGCGCTGGACTTGTGTATGTCAGTCGCTAACGGTGAGCAGTTCCTCAAGCACGATACTAATATTGGTCAGGTATTGTATCTGAGTCTTGAGGACAACCTCCTTCGTTTGCAGAACAGGATATACGAACTCACAGACGAACCCTGTGAGAACTTGAACTTCGCAATTGAAGCGCAGTCAATAGGCAACGGTCTGGAAGAAGAACTTGAAAAAAGTAAACAGGAGCTTCCTGATTTGAAAGTCATAGTCATCGATACGTTGCAGAAGGTCAGGTGCAATACTGATGTCAATTACGGTTCAGATTACAAAGAACTCTCAGTACTTAAATCACTTGCGGACAAGCTGAAAGTCGCAATACTTGTCGTACATCATACGCGCAAGTGTTATGACAGTGACCCATTCAATATGGTGTCAGGTTCAACAGGTATCATCGGAAGCGTTGACGGTATCATGGTGATGATCGAAGAACGGCGCGGCAGCAAAAAAGCTAAACTGCACTGCGCAGGTCGTGACATTGAACACCTTGAATTGAACTTGGAGCTTGCAAATCACAGGTGGAACGTGGTTGATGTTGTGCCGGAGCATAAGCCCGACCTTTTCTCTTTCGCCATACATGATCTCATGGTTGACGAAAAACGTTTCACAGGTTCTGCTACTGAACTCTGCAAGCTGATGTACAAACGATTCAGTCGTGAGTATGCTCCGAACTGGATGACTCGCAATCTTGTTCAGCACACCGATGAATTAAAAGTGTACGGAGTGCAATTCAGTATGCGCAGAAGTCACGGCTCACGAATACTTGAACTCGTTTATGATGAATCGGGTGACAGTAAAAACGGAAGCATGCTGTGGGTAGAAATTACTGACCATACCGGCACCCGAAGTTCAGAAAACGTCTATTTGCCTTTGTTTGAGGCGGGTGACGGTAAAACTGAGGGTGACGGCATTTGTGGTTCAGGGTGACGGTATACCGCTCTCGGATGACAGTAAAAACGCGCACAAAAACGCCCATTTATGCCGCCGAAACAGAAATCGGATAGTTATCCCACCTGCGGCGGTGAAAGCGATTGTTGCGCAACGTGGAGCGAGTGTGGGCGGCATTGGCATAAGGAGAAAACTACCACTGACGGAGCCGTACGGGCGGCGGAAGTATGAAATGCCAGCATCGCATTCGGCAGTCCGCCGAACGCTTGCTGGTCGGGGAGAACCCCGAGCCCCCCTCTCAAAAATCGCACAAAGGAAGGAGCGTGATACAATGAGAAAACGGAACAGAACTATCACTATCCGCTGTACCGATGACGAGTACGAGCGGATACACAGTAAGGCTCAGCGGCACAAGCTGTCCCTCAGCGACTTCATTCTCAGGTCGGCTATGGACAAAAAGATTATCGTTGCTGACGGATTGGACGAGGTCGCAAAACAGCAGAAAGCTATCGGTCGAAACCTCAATCAGATAGCAATGCTGGCGCACGAAGGACGGCTGCACTCTGTCCGACTGGACGAGCTTATTGAACAGCACAGGGCTGTCACTCAAGCCGTTTGCGACATTGCCAAGGAGGTGAAATGATGCCGATAATCCATTTTATTAACAACAAAACTCAAACCGCTGGCGGTATGAAGAACGTCCTCGCATACGTCAGCCGAAAGGAGAAAACAGTCTCAGAGGACAAGCGCTTCGTGACCGGAGTCAACTGCTCACCCGAAACTGCACTCGATGAAATGACTGCGACTAAGAACTTGTACCACAAAAACGACGGGCGGCTCTACTATCATCTGGTGCAGAGCTTCCCCAGCGGTTACGAAATCGAGCCTGAACTCGCACACAAAATTGCGGTGGAGCTTGTGGAGAAAGCCTTCAACAAATACGAAGTTGTAGTGGCAACTCACATCGACCGCGAGCATATCCACAGCCACCTTGTGCTAAACTCGGTCAGCTTCGAGGACGGAAATAAGTATCATTCCAACAAGGAAAGCGTTGAACAACTGATGAAGCTCAGCGATGAGATTTGTCGGCGGTACGGAGTTCATGTCCTCGATGCTCCCAAGAAGAAAATGAATAAGGACTTCCTCTCTGACAACGAATACAGGTCAGCCAAGCGCGGCGAGAGCTTCAAGTGGGAGCTGATGAACGTCATCAATCAGGTGATGAAACAGGCAAAGTCAAAGAAGCAGTTCTGCTACTTAATGAAGCAGCAAGGCTACGATGTTCGGTGGGATGACAACCGAAAGTATATTACCTACACTTGTCCTAATGGCAGAAGATGCCGTGACAATAAGCTTCACGGCGACAAGTATAGAAAGGAGAACATGGAGTATGAATTCAAAGCAAGAAGAATTACAGCAGATGTACGACAAGGAATTGTCGGCAGCGTCGGACACTCAGCCGACAGTGGTGGTACTCGATTCCAACTGGAGAGCGCTGATAGAACTCAACAGGCTGATGTCGCAGGAGCAGCTGGAGATACTCGCCAGACTCTCGGTGCTGGCGACGAAAGCCGAAACGGAACAGGTGCTGAAAACAGTGCGTTCCGAGCAGAGGGATACCATAGCGACCTGTCGGGAGCTGCTGGATCAGGCAGCGGAACTGTCGGAAACAGCGACGGCTCAACTGGAAAAAGCAACAGTCGATCTGTCATCACAGGCTGGGAAGCTGAACGAGGAATATGGCTCGAAGCTGAAAGAACTCGACGAATACAAGCACAGGCTCAGATTGAAAGTTGCCAAGTGGATAGTGATCTCGCAGTCGGTATTGATAGTATTGTCAGCAGCGTTACAGCTATGGCTACGTTGATAGATGACGAGCCTGCCGAAGACACTGAGTACGCTCGGGAGCACGTTGACAGCAAAGCACTTGCCGAGGAACGAGAGCGTAAGGAAGCTCACGGAATACACATGGGCTGATGCCCAAATCTAAATCGAAAGGAATCTTTAAAATGAACAATTCAAATCACATAGGAAACATGAACAAGACAATGAGAAGGAGTATGATTGAATGGCAGAAAACAAAACAGAAACTAAAATCGTAATGCTGACCATAAAGGAGGCGGCAGCTCTTGTGGAAGGGCTGACTGAGTACAGAGTCCGTCAGATGTGCATCAATGATCAAGTACCGCACATCATGGCAGGCAAGAAGTATCTCATCAATAAGGAGCTTTTCCTGAGATACCTTCGTGGAGAAACAGCGTGAGCGATTTTATCAGTAAAGTAGTTTTTTAACACGAACGGTGCATTTCTGATAGACATTTCCGCAGACCTGTGGTATAATGTCGGTGGAGGAAATGCGCCATAGTTTTGAAACGGAGGTTTTAAATATATGGCGACAATAAGAAAGCGTTCCGAAGGGACGTATCAGATAAGAGTGTCATGCGGTTACGGTGTAGACGGCAAGCAGCGAAATCAGTTCAAGAGCTACAAGCCTGAGCCAGGTATGACACCGAAGCAAATTGAAAAGGAACTCACTCGTCAGGCAGTTCTGTTCGAGGAAGAATGCAAGAGGGGACAGATAACATCGGCTGTCAAGTTCGAGAAATTCGCAGAGCAGTGGTTTGAGGAATATGCCAAAGTCAATCTCAGACCGACCTCATACGCACGAATGAAACAGCTCACCAAGCGTGTCTATCCTGCCATAGGTCACAAGCGGCTCGACAAGATAACCGCTCGGGATATTCAGAAGTTCGTGACAGATATGCTTGTCAACGGCAAGAATATGAACACGGGTAAGCCGCTGTCGAGGAAAACGGCTGTGCATCATCTGAGCTTCATCAGCGACGTATTCAGCTATGCCATACGCATGGGAATGCTGACGGACAACCCTTGCAGACGAGTATATGTGCCGAAACAGGAACAGGACGAGAAACAGATCTACACCATAGATGAGGTTAAGAAGCTGTATGAGAACCTGAGAGGCGAGCCGATGAAGTATCAGGTCTACCTGCTGCTTGCAATATACAGTGGTTACCGCCGCAGTGAAATGCTTGGCTTGGAATGGAAGGACATCGACTTTGAGAACAATATTATCCACGTCCGCCGAACATCACAGTATACTGCTGAGAGGGGCATTTATACCGACACTACTAAAACAAGAAAGTCAAAGCGAGTGTCAAAGATGCCTGTCTCTATAATGAACTTGCTCAGGCAGTTCAAAGCTGAACAGGAAGCGGAAGCAGCACAGCTCGGCACCAAGTGGGAAGACCATGACAGGCTGTTCACCAAATGGAACGGAGCACCTATGAATCCTCAGACACCGTTCGAGTGGCTGAAAGGCTACTGTGAGCGTATCGGAGTGCCCTTCAAGAATATCCATTCACTGCGACATCTCCATGCAAGCCTGCTGATTTTTGAAGGCGTAGATGTGGTAGCGGTATCCTCGGACATGGGACACAGCGTCGTAGGAACTACCTTGAACCTGTATTCTCATATGTTTCAGGAAGCCAAGGCTCGCAACTGCGATGCGATAAGCAATGCACTGAGTTTCACAAACGATATAGGCACAGAGTAAGAAAGTCCTGCCGAGGACGATACCGAAGCCGAGACTGAACAGCAGGTGCTGGCATTATGAGCAAAAAAGTACCGCAGAGCAAAAGCTCTGCGGATACCCAAATTAATAGTTAAAAGATAATAAGTGCCAAACAAGTGCCAAAGCCTGATTTTTAGAAAAAAGAAAACCCACAAACGGCTATTTTAAGCCATCTGTGGGATTGCTGAATGGTGACCCGTACGGGAATTGAACCCATGATTCCGCCGTGAAAGGGCGATGTCTTAACCTCTTGACCAACGGGCCATATGGTAGCGGCAGTAGGATTTGAACCAACGACCAATCGGGTATGAACCGAGTACTCTAGCCAACTGAGCTATGCCGCCATATTAAATCGCATCACTTGTGACTGTATTATTATACAACGAAAAGAAGGAAAAGTCAAGAAAAAAATGACTGATAAAGCAAATTTGTCTGAGTGCACAAAAAGTTTGCGTATCTTGCGTAACGGCTTGTTTGATATTAACCCTTGTCTGCGTTTGAACTTTTGGAGTTTGTGGAGGTAAAAAGTGGATGATTAGCATAGTGTGCATAAGGTTAGCAATTGAACAATTTTACTATTTGTACACTTATCACAGTGTTGACAACTTGTAATCGGCGCAAAAAACAAGCAGATATCCCCTAATATATGGGGAATTTGTCTATTTTACCAAATAATTGCCAAACGGTCAGTTTTCTTCACTAACCTATTGACAAATATTCCTTATTGTAATATAATGTAACTTAGAAAGATAGCCTGAATACAGGTTGGGAAATTGACGTTTTTTTGGAGGGGTGGATATGAAAAGACGCAGTTTAAAGGGATTCACATTGGTAGAATTGGTTGTTGTTATTGCTATAATTGGAGTGTTAGCGGCGATACTCATACCAATGATGAGCGGTTACATTAAAAAGTCGTATAAGAAATCAGACGTTTCTGCCGGTGATACTATCGGCAAGGCAGCACTTTCACTGGTGGAGGAAGAAGAGCAGGCCGCAGATTCGTTCTATGCCGGCAATCCTTCAAAGTACTCGGTGTCAGCGGATTACGCCGGAAAAACTGAGACATATGATCTTGTTGTTGTGTGCAAGAGTGATAACGCCTGCACAAAATGGCTTCCGATAGATGCCAGTGCACAGCAGTTCTGCGATGACATGAATTCGTCGGGATACATCGGCAAGCTCTGCAAAGTTAAGTATGCTGGTCCGAAGCACGTTAAGATATGGATGATAGGCTATCGTCCGGATGATATTTCACAAATAGAGGTATGGACTTCTGACAGTTCAGGCGGAAAGCCTGTATATCGTGTATGGCCGTCACCGGATAGCGAATATGCATAATTATTTCTGCGCTGCTTGATGCGGCGCAGTTTTTATATGGAGTTGATAAAATGCCCAGATTTTTTACAAATGAGCTGGATGAGAACAATATAACCATTACAGGCAGTGATGCTCATCATATCGGATTTTCGCTGCGTATGAAGCCGGGAGAGCCTGTAACTGTCTGCAGCAACGGCATTGACTATAACTGCACGATACGCAGTATTGACGGCGAAACAGTCTTCCTTGACCTGGTGGAGAAGCACAGATGTGCGGCTGAGCCGGGAGTGCAGGTCACGCTCTTTCAGGCAGTCCCGAAGCTGGATAAGCTTGAATTTATAATACAGAAAAGCGTGGAGCTGGGAGCGGCGAGGATAGTCCCTGTACTCACGAGGAGATGTATCTCCCGTCCGGACAGCCGGGATTTCGCAAAGAAGCTGACCAGGCTCAACAAGATAGCTGCCGAGGCCGCAAAACAGTCCGGAAGGGGAATGATCCCTGAGGTCACACCTATCGTTTCATTCAAGGAGGCTCTTTCGATGATGAAGGAGCTTGACAGGAACATCATCCTCTATGAAGAGGAGGGCGGCTGCTCCTTCGATAAGGCTGGATTGCCTGATTCTGGCAGTATCGGACTCGTCATCGGAAGCGAGGGCGGCTTCGATAAGGAAGAGGCTCAGGCCGCTGTAGACAGCGGTGCAGTACAGGTCTGGCTGGGCAAAAGAATACTGCGTTGTGAAACTGCACCAATAACCGCACTGTCAATTTTGATGTTTTTAACAAATAATATGTAAGTGGTTGAAATTCTCAAAAGAGTGTGATATAATAATAGTAGTTTATCGTGATCCGGTCGCAAGGGGCTCGGTAATTTAAATTATTCTTGCGGAGAAAAGAGGAATTTAAAATGAATAAGTTTTTAGTTGCTGTATTAGCTGCAGGTGCAGCCGCTGCCGGCGGATATGTTGCTTCAAAGATCCTCAAGGGCAACGACGATGATAACGATTACGACGATGATATTTATGATGATTACGAGATTGACGGTGACGATAACATCGATTTCGAGATCAACGATGATACAGTAAAGGATGCTGCTGAGGAAGTTACTGATGCTGCTGAGGACGTTAAGGACGCTGTTGAAGATGCGGCTGACGACGTTAAGGATGCTGTAGAGGACGCTATAGACGGCCTTAAGGACTGATCGGCTTTATAACGGGGGAGCGAAAGCTCCCTCTTTTCTTTTGCAGCATATCTGTGTGGATAAACAGGAAATAGCCTGCAAAAATGTGCAAAACGACAAAAATGTGATTTTGCTATTGACATTTGACACTTATGCTGATATAATATAAAAGCTGTCCGGCAAGGACCTATGATATTAGCCGAGGCGTAACTCAGTTTGGTAGAGTGCTTGGTTTGGGACCAAGATGCCGCAGGTTCGAGTCCTGTCGCCTCGACCATACTTTTAAAAAAAGTTGAAAAAAGTACTTGACAAGTCGAAAAAAGTGTGGTATAATAATTAAGCGTTAAACGCTGGTGTAGCTCAGTTGGTAGAGCAGCTGATTTGTAATCAGCAGGTCGGGGGTTCGAGTCCGTCCACCAGCTCCATTATTACCGGAATGTCTCCGGTATATTTTTTGAATCATGGGAGAGTTCCCGAGTGGCCAAAGGGGGCAGACTGTAAATCTGTTGCTTTTCAGCTTCGATGGTCCGAATCCATCCTCTCCCACCAGAAACGCCCCGAAGCATTCGGGGCTGTTTTTGTTTCAACTACTATTCGCTGTGACACAACACCTTGCAATCCCTATGCAAGGGCTTTTTTATGCCCGGAAAAAAAGAGGTTTTGCACTAAATACAGCAGGATTGTTTAATAATTGTATCGGAGGTTCATATATGATGACCATATGCAGGACATCTCATGCGGATGAGCTTAGAAATCTGTTTTCAAAAAGATATTTTGGAGATAAGATAAAATTGATCGGACTCATGGTGGTGCTGTTGTTTATCGGAGTGTTTAGCTGGGGATTTGCTGCACTTGATGACAGCCTTGCTGCTAAAGCTTTAGCAGTAGTTTCTTTGTTCGGCTTTATAGCATCGCTGGTTTTGCTTATACGCAAAATGATCGTCAAAGACCGTGACTTCAAAGCCTTTGTTGCAACTCCCGAGGGTATCGTTTTTGTTGATTGCGCTTCTGCATTTGCTGATAACAGAGTTTTTGGCGCTATGTACAATATAAACTATCGTGGTTCGACCGCTGATGATATAAAAGCGGAGAGAAATCTGGATAGGATCAATACTGCTTCAAAATATGACGATTTTATAATGTCAGCGGAAGTCTGGCAGATGCATGGATATTTAGTTAAAGAGGTATTAAGTGTCAGCGAAGGAAAACAGTATGCTAAGATCAGATTCAGGCGCAGATCATTCAGTATGCCGGACAACAGCCTTGGGGATATGATACCTATGACTGTTCACATCCCGATGGATTATATCAATATCGATGAAATGCTGATGAAGCTTCGCGGTATGATACCGGACAGATGAGAAGCCGGGAAAGATCACAAAGTCAAATAATTATGAAGGCCGGTGAAAGCCGGTACATAAAAATATATAAAGTTGATTATTTTTTGGAGGAAAGAAAATATGATAAGAGAAGATTTGAGAAACATTGCCATTATCGCCCACGTTGACCACGGTAAGACTACCCTCGTTGACGAGATGCTCAAGCAGGGCGGCGTGTTCCGTGAGAATCAGAACGTTGCAGAGCGTGTAATGGATTCCAACGACATCGAGCGTGAAAGAGGAATCACTATCCTCGCCAAGAATACTTCCGTTATGTACAACGGCACTAAGATAAACATTATCGACACCCCCGGCCATGCTGATTTCGGCGGCGAGGTAGAGCGTGTTCTTGAAATGGTAGACGGAGTTCTGCTCCTGGTCGACGCTGCTGAGGGTCCTATGCCGCAGACACGTTTCGTGCTTTCAAAGGCACTTGAAATGGGCCACAAGATCATCGTTGTTGTAAACAAGATAGACCGTCCCGACGCCCGTCTCGATGAGATCGGCGACGAGGTGCTTGAGCTCCTCCTTGACCTGGACGCTAACGAAGAGCAGCTTGAATCTCCGCTCCTCTTCTGCTCAGGAAGAAGCGGTACTGCTTCACTCAGCCAGTATGAGGCCGGCACTGACCTCAAGCCCCTTTTCGATACTATCATCAACTACATTGAGCCTCCTAAGGGAGAGGAGGAAGAGCCTCTCCAGATGCTCATATCCTCTATCGACTACAACGAGTATGTTGGCCGTATCGGTATCGGACGTATCGTAAGAGGAAATATCAAGGTGAATCAGCAGGTAACTGTATGCGATTATACCGGCTCCAAGAAGAACTACAACGCCAAGATCGTTTCACTCCTCCAGATCGAGGGACTTAACCGTGTTCCTGTACAGGAGGCTAAAATGGGCGATATCGTGTGGATATCCGGTATCGAGGGAATCACTATCGGCGATACTATCTGCGCTACAGATACTCCCGAGCCCCTTCCTTTCGTTAAGATCAGCGAGCCTACTGTTGAGATGACATTCTCTGTAAACGACAGCCCCTTTGCCGGCAAGGAGGGCAAGTTCGTTACTTCCCGTCAGCTCCGTGAGAGACTTTTCCGTGAGCTTCTCCGTGACGTTTCTCTCCGTGTAAGCGAGACAGACAGCACAGATTCCTTCCGTGTTGCCGGAAGAGGTGAGATGCACCTTTCTATCCTCATTGAGAATATGCGCCGTGAAGGCTATGAGCTGGGCGTTTCTACTCCCCGTGTACTCTTCAAGACTGACGAGGAGACCGGCCAGAAGCTTGAGCCTATGGAGCGCCTCGTTATCGATGTTCCCGAGGATTGTGTTGGCTCTGTAATGGAGAAGATCGGTGTCCGCAAGGGCGAGATGCTGGATATGCATCCCCAGGGCAGCCGTATGCGTATCGAGTTCCTTATCCCTGCAAGAGGTCTCTTCGGATACAAGAGCGAATTCCTTACCGATACCAAGGGCGAGGGAATCATGAGCCATGTATTCGACGGCTATCAGCCTTACAAGGGCGATATCGAGCGCAGAAACACCGGCTCTCTCGTATCCTTCGAGACAGGCGAGGCTGTTACCTACGGCCTCTATAACGCTCAGGAGCGTGGACAGCTCTTTATTACCTCAGGTACTCCTGTATATGAGGGAATGATCGTCGGAGCTTCTCCTAAGACAGAGGATCTCGTTGTAAATGTCTGCAAGAGAAAGCACCTTACAAATACCCGTGCAAGCGGAAGCGATGACGCACTCCGTCTCGTTCCGCCAAGAGTTCTCAGCCTTGAGGACTGCCTTGAGTTCCTGGCTGACGATGAGCTCCTGGAGGTAACTCCTGAGTCTCTCCGTATCAGAAAGAGGATACTCAGCAACTCTCAGAGAGCAAAGATCAGAGGAAATGCTGCTAAAGCTTCCGTCTGAGAAATATTTCATCCGTTCAACATGATTCGTTCATATATCCTGCATACCGGAGGTCTATTATGAAAAAAATCGCAGCTTCGCTTTCATTAATTCTTGCCGTTCTTACACTCACTGCCTGCGGCGGCAGCAAGACCGGACAGGCTTCAAGCGAGCCTGACGCAGATAGTCAGGCTGAAACCGAGGAGCTCAATGATGAGCCTGCTACATGGGAAGAGCTTGGCACTGCAAGAGAGCGTCATATCGTTTCGACCGATGAAATGTTTGACTATGAGGTCTATAACGGCGGTGCTATCATAACAAGCTATAAGGGTTCTGATACAGAGGTAGTGATACCTGATACTATGGGCGGCGCTCCTGTTACAGATATCGGCTTCTATGCTTTTGAGGGAAAGGATCAGATACTGACCCTTACTATGCCGGAGACTGTTACAAAGATATGCGAGTGCGCTTTCTGCGGCTGCACATCGCTCTATTCCATAAATATCCCACAGGGATTGCAGGAGATCCAGCGCGGAGCCTTCGTGGACTGTGCAGCTCTTACTGATATGACCCTTCCGGCCTCTGTAACAAAGGTACAGGAGGAGGCATTCACAGGCTGCAATGCACTTGCTTCACTTATCATAGAAAATCCGGACCTTGCCTATGAGAACTGGGGACTGGAGGAGCTTCCTGCTCTTACAGTAACTGCCCCCGAGGGCTCGGCTGCGGCTGCATGGGCTGAAAAGATCAACAACAGCGAAGCCGGGGAGGTACAGCAATGAGATATATGAAACTTGCAGCTCTGCTTGTAAGCGCTGCTTTATGTACGGGAGGAGTTACATCCTGTGGCAGCAAGAAAAGCTCCTCAAAAACTTACGGTGAGTGGGAGCTGATAACTCCGGAGGCGGGGGCTGTAGACGAAAACCTGGGCTCATACCGTATAGATCCTGAGACCGGCATTAAGCTCTACTACGAAGAAGAGGACTTCCCAAGGGAACTGGTAATTACCCTTGAAAAGCACTTCCTCGCTTTTCAGAACAAGGATTTCGAGAGCTTTAAGGAACAGAATCATCCCATCTATAATGAGGAAATGGAAAAGTTCCTCCAGAAGGGCTATCATTACGGCCTGAAGGAGTCCTTTGAAAAGCACGCTGATTCTATAAGCAGTTCGCTGGGCGGAAGCTTTGAGGTCACTCGTGTGAAGGTCGAGCCTTCTCAGCGCTTTGCTTCTCCTGAAGAGGGAGTCCAGGACTTCTTCACATTTATGAACGAAACATTTGAGAATGAGGATTTTGAGAAGAAAGTCCGTGATGACTGCGATGAGTTTTATTACTTCACATTCTACGTAATGGCAAAGGACGCTGAGGGAAATGAACAGATTATCGTCAGCGATGAAGAAAACAATGCCATTTATGCGGAGAAAGACGGAAAATACTATACTTTCGGCTAACGGGAGGCTTTAACTATGAGAAATATGTTCACCAGATGTGCAGCAGCTGCTGCGGCTGCCGTGCTGACGCTTAGCTTCTCTTCCTGCGGAGGAAAGGATTCCTCCTCGGATAATAATTCCGGAAAAGAGATCGTAAGCGATATCGGAGATGACGTTAATATTGCTGCTGATGATATGCCATATGGTGCGTGTATCTTCAGGATGGAGCAGGGCGAGAACGGTATCCCTGTTACTACAGAGGTGGATTCACGCTTCTACTCCGAAGAGGAGGCAAAGCTCATCTGCAATTACTTCTGGGCTATAAGCTCAAAGGACGGCGCTCTTTTCGATTCCGTAAGCTATAAGCCGTATAATGACGAGATGCTCAAAAGCGGCGGCTATAGCTCCTCTCAGGAGTATATGGAGGCGTATTACGATAAATACTACATCGTTATCGGTACAGACTATGAGTTCTCATATATCTACGCTGTTGACTGCAAAAAAGAGGACAGCGGCTATAACTTCTCGAAGTACGATGACATTATAAAGGAAGTTGCACCTGATGCGGAGATAACTTCAAAGAAGGTCGTTCCGGTATACCTGAATTATGAAGCTAAGGACGGAAGCAGCAGCGGCGAGGTCATCCCTCGTGATACCTACGATTTCCCTATGGGCGCCGAGTTGGGCGACAGCAATTATATCTGGATCTGCCTGTATGAGATCGACGGTAAAAGTTATATTATAAGCTAAGAACAGGCCGGCTTATGCCCGTGACCTGGTTGGCAGATATACGTTAGCTATTGAGGGAAACCCTTTTGAAAAAGGGTTCCTCTGACAGAGGCGGTCCCCTCTGTCACTGCGTGACATCTCCCCGCACTGCGGGGAGTCACCCTCAAACTCCCTTCCTAAAACTTTCAGTTTTAAA
>JAAYBK010000389.1 GCA_012718885.1 Ruminococcus sp.
AACGAGTTTACGAGTGGCAACGTGAAAGGGTGCAGCGTCACGCTGCTAAGCGAAAGCAGACTATGCCTTCTGCACAGAGTAAACGAGTTTACGAGTGGCAACGTGAAAGGGTGCAGCGTCACGCTGCTAAGCGAAAACAGACTATGCCTTCTGCACAGAGTAAACGAGTTTACGAGTGGCAACGTGAAAGGGTGCAGCGTCACGCTGCTAAGCGAAAGCAGACTATGCCTTCTGCACAGAGTGAACGAGTTTACGAGTGGCAACGTGAGAGGGTGCAGCGTCACGCTGCTAAGCGAAAGCAGACTATGCCTTCTGCACAGAGTAAACGAATTTACGAGTGACAACGTGAAGGCGTGCAGGGCTGCGCCCTGCCTTAGTGGCAGCCGCCGCAGGTCGAACAGCTTCCGGTGCAGCCGGTAGAAGGCTGACAGGTAGCCGGATCCTCACCATTGGCGCACATTGTTATTATCTGATTGATGTTGTTGACTAAGCTCTCAAGGGCAGTCTGTGCGCCCTGAAATACCAGCATATTCTTATTGCTCATGATCTTCTGATATGTGGACTTTATATCCTCGTCAAGCTGTTTGATAAGATCTGTATTCTTATCCTCAGCGCTCATTGCATTCGCGAGATCAGCACGGAGGGCACTGAACTTCTCGATATCATCGTTCAGCTCCTTGTCATTATCATTTGCCTGCTTTGCAAGATTATAGGCAATAAATCTGTCATCATTCTGAAGAGCCTTTCCAAGCTCTCTTGTCATCTCAATAATATCCATTTCAATTACTCCTTGTTTTTTATTATATACCGATATTTTCCTCTGTGATGTTATACCATGGCATACTTATAGGCTTTGCTCCGTCGAGGATACCGTTATGCCATTTTTCATACACATCAAAATCCACAGGATCAACAGTTGTTCCCATAGGATCATCATTCATATAGTAAACGAAGCCTGTGCCGCTCTTGTCAGCCTCCTCCGGATAACCCTCCGGGTAAGCCTCCTTATCCCATGCACTTACATACATATTGAAATCATACTTATCCTTAGCAGAATCCCATACATACATAGTATAAGGCCAGAAGCTTCCGGATATACCCTGATTATGAGAATCTCCGGCTTCAATGATACCATTGTCATAGTAGGTGTTGTTAGGTGAGGTCAGCAGCTCAACAGCTACTTCTCCGTTAGCGTCCTCCCCATATATAACAGTTACCATTTCTGCAACGAAAGTATTTGAGACCTCGATTATCAGCTCGTCCTTTCCGTCGCAGTCAACATCGTATATCGCAAATTTATTTCCTGAAATGTTGGGTGAACCTGTTATCTCGATATCTGTAAGGTCGAGCTGGCAGCTGTAGTAGAACTTGCTGAGTATGCTCTTGTATCTGTCAGAGATCTCACCTGTCGGCTCCGGCTCCACCATGCCTGCATTGAGTGACGGTGCGTTATAAACATCATTAGCAAGCCCGTTTATCTTATCCTTGGAAAGCACATTATCTCCGCCGAGAGAATAGAACTTCATTTTGCTGTAGGCAGAAAGCGTTGCATCATACACCCCTTTATCCACTTTCTGATCGTTGAGATTATATACAGGCAGTTCATCTCCCTCCGGATCAAGAGCGCCGGCATTGTCATCGAAAGAAAGATTCATTGTGAAATTGCCGTTGCTTCCGAGAGTGAAATATGCTCCGGAATAATAGCCCATGCCCATATTGCTGCTGAGGAGCTCATTTGTATCCGGATAATACACCACTGAGCCGTATGAACCGAAGCTGCCAAGGCATCTCAGGCCGCCGTCCTTCATCGTAAGCACCTTTACGGGCGATACATGATAGTATCCGGAAGAGTAGAACAGCTCCGGAATGTTATCGCCGTTTATATCAAGCACAGAGAAGCCGGCATTATCAACATCGTCCACATCCGGAAGGCATGAGAGCAGATATGTGCTGTAAGCCTTCTGCCATGTGCCGTACTCACCTAAAACTGTGTCTATGATATCCTCTTCGAGCTTGAAGTCATTTCCGATGTCTCTTACAGGGCCGGCTGAAAGCTCGTCCATTGCCGATAAATATTCACTTTCTGTGATAGTATCCTCGTTCTTCCAGAACTGACCGGAAGCGCCGTCCGCTGTCTCTTTGTAGGTACGTCTGAGGTCGCCGTCAGACACCAGATTATCATCGTCAGATATGTGCATAAAGTCAGTGGTCTCAATTCCGGTGTCATTGTCATACCTTCCGTAGCTGATATGCTTTGAACCGGCAGCATAGCTGATATAGTTATCAAATGTTCCCAGCAGCTTTGATTCGCCTGAATCCTGCTGATAGCGATAGAGCTTTATCCTGTTGATATCTCCGTCCTTTACACGGACAGCAAGCACCTCAGGACCCTTTCCGCCTGTAAGATCACAGATCGAAAAGCTCTCTGCACCGCTGTTTTTCAGGCTTTCAAGCGTAGCCTTGTACGAAGTGCTCATGCTCAGTACATCATCACCAGGAACATCTGTTGCCTCTTCTGTAACCGCCTCTGTGGCTGGCTCGGCAGAGGTCTTTTCCTGCTTTGAAGAACTGCTGCCGCCGGCGCTTCCGCAGCCTGTGAGCATAGCTGTCAGGCATATAAGTGCAATAAACTTTTTCATTTTCCGCCCTCCGATCATCTGATAAGTCCGCCGATATTCTCTGTTGTGAGCTGCTTGTAATCAAGTGAGATCACAGAAGCTCCGCCTGTATACTGTGCAAGCCATGATTCGTATTCTGTCACATCCACTGTACGTACATCTCCATTTCCGTCAGGAGAGCTTATCATATAAACTCTTCCGGAATTGCTTGTATCGTACTCCCCTGGATAAGCATACGGCGGCTCATTTCCGGCTTCGACAGCTGCCTGTGCAGCAGCCTCCACGCTGGCTTTGTCTATGGCGTCAACAGTTGCAACAGCCTCATATTTTTTACCGTCTGAGCTCAGTTTCAGGAGAGAATACGGCATGAAATCACCGCTTGGTCCAGTGGCGTGTAAAAAGTTTGAAATAAGGGTACCGTTGCTGTAAATGGTGATATCAGGAGAAACGCCTGCCTTCTCGAACAGCTTTCCCTCTTCGTCTATACCGTATATCACTGCGATAGATTGTGCTGAAGTTCCGCCGTATACAAAGACCATCTCCTCAGTGCCGTCGCCCTCAAGGTCGGTCACAGCGAACTTGCAGTTACCGGAATCCGAACCGATGTTGATCTGACCGTAGCCCGGAACGCTGCCCTCCTTGAAGATACTTCCCAGTGCGGCGCTGAAAACAGCTCTCGGCGAAGCCTTCTCCGGATTCTCAGAGGGAGAAATATTCTGCGTCGGATC
>JAAYBK010000390.1 GCA_012718885.1 Ruminococcus sp.
ACTTGAAATATCTTACAATTTAGCGTATAATATAATAGAAGTAGTATTGGTCTATTATCTGTAAAGGAGATGACTATTATGAATATCGCCGAAAAACGAACTCTGCCTACCGGTATACAGAGCTTTGAGAAGCTCAGAGAATTTAACGCCGTTTACGTTGACAAAACTGAATTTGTATATAAGCTCGTGCATGAAGTAACTCCTTTTTTTCTGAGCCGCCCAAGACGCTTCGGAAAGAGCCTTCTCCTTTCAACGCTTCGTGCTTATTGGGAGGGCAAGAAAGAGCTGTTTAAGGGACTTGCTATCGAGCAGCTTGAGGCTGATAATCCCGATGCATGGCAGCCTTATCCTGTTTTTTATTTTGACTTGAACGGACAGGACTACACAAAGCCTTCCGCCTTAGAGAATACATTGTCTACGCATCTTAAGACATGGGAGCAGCAGTACGAATGCACTACCAATGAAGAATCACTTCCGATACGTTTCAAGAATCTGCTTACTGCTGTACATGAAAAAACAGGCAAGCGCTGTGTAGTTCTCGTTGACGAATATGATAAGCCTCTGCTTGATCTTTCTGAGCATCCCGAACTTCGTGAACATAATAAAGCTGTTTTCAAAGGCTTCTTTGGCAACCTTAAAAGCTGTGACGAGCATATCCGCTTTGTGTTTATAACAGGCGTGACAAAGTATCACAAGGTTAGCATTTTCAGCGACTTGAACCAGCTTTTTGATATATCGCTGAGCGAAGAGTTTGCAGCTATTTGCGGAATAACTGAGGACGAACTCAGGAAATGTTTTTCGCCTGAAATTAAAGAAATGGCAGAAAAACAAAAAATAGACGAAAACGTATGTATGCAGAAGCTCAAAGAATATTATGATGGTTACCATTTCCATCAGGACGGCGAAGGCGTGTATAACCCCTACAGTCTTCTGAAAGCATTCTTCACCAAATCATTTGACTCATTCTGGTTCGAGAGCGGTACGCCGACATTTCTGGTGAAGCGACTTAGGTCTATGGATTTTGATCTACGCAGATTAAGCAACGAGACCTTGTACGCTAACGCAAGTATGCTTAAGGACTACAGCGAGGACAATCCTGACCCGATACCGCTTTTGTATCAGACAGGCTATCTGACTATCGCTGATTACGACCCAACTGCCCATGAGTATACGCTTGCGTTTCCGAACAATGAGGTCAAGTACGGCTTCCTTGAATGTCTGATGCCGGAATATGTTTCTGATTATGGCTCGGGATCTGGTATAGATATTTTTACTCTCAGGCGCTATATAAACCGCGGAGAACTGGAAAGCATTAAGAATGTGCTCACCGCTCTTTTCGCAAGGATAACCTATACTACAAAAGGCACTGCCTTTGAGCATTATTTTCAGACCGTAATCTACCTTGTTTTTACTCTGCTTGGACAGTTTACAGAATGTGAGATGCACACTTTTAAAGGACGTATTGACTGCAAGGTGGAAACGGACAAATTCATCTACCTGTTTGAGTTTAAGCGTGATAGATCAGCCGATGAAGCTTTGAAGCAGATAGACGATAAAAGCTATTCGCTTCCGTTTGCAGCAGATCAGAGAACTCTCTACAAGATAGGCGTATCCTTTGATTCTGAAAAGCGTATCCTTTCCGATTGGAAGTCTGTTGAAGCATAATATCGTAACATAGAAACAGCTCCGGGGGTCCCCCGGAGCTTTCTTAGTATGTAGCATTAATCCACAAGTATCTCCATATTCTTCATATGTGAGATATCCTGACCTGTGAACGCTATCTGCATAAGAGCGTATGTAACGTCAGATGCTATCTTTTCTTCCTCTTCCTTTGTGTGTTTCGGAATATGACAGATAACCGTCGAACCACTATATTTTGTTTTCAGCACAGCGATAAGTTCGGTCTCAGTCTCAGTCTCGCTGATAACGTCATACTCTGAACGTTCCCACAGCGATGGAAGTTCTTTCTTCTTAGCCATATTAACAGCTCCTTTCGTTAAATTGTATGCGGTATCGCTTGTACCGCTTGCTGTTTTGTATTTTGATGTAAAATATTTATAGAGGCTGGCTCCCGAAAAGGAGCCACCGAAATTAACAACCATAAAGCTCCTTGAATTTGTCATAGAGCGGCGTCTCGTCGAAGTTGACAACTCTGCCTTTAATGGTCAGGGCTTCGTTTTCGCCGGTCTCCTTGTTGTAGCCGTCGAACTCGATGATCGTGTCGCCAGCCTTGAACTTGTTGAAGCCAGCGTCAACGGCGTTGCTGTAGCCGAGCTTTTGCGCCACTCTGTCCTCAGACTTGCCGGGGCGGCAGAAGCTCTTGATATTAGCCTGCTTCATTGTGTCCAGATGTGAACTACCTTGATTATAGTAATCCTGCGTAGCTCCTATCAGAGCTGTATGGAACTTGCGCCCCTGCTTCACGATCGTTTGAAGCGGTGAGCCCGTGCTGAAATCCTGATCGATAAGCTCATCGATTGCGATTGATAAGAAGCCTGAGTCATGGGACATCTGCCAGTTGAAGAGGCTTCCGACCATCATATCGAGAAGCTGATGTGTGCTGTCACCGACCTCGTTTCCGAGGTTGATAACGATTATCTTATGTCCCTGCAAGAACAGGTCGTCCCATGTCTGTTCATCGTATCCTACCTCATTGATATCGTCAAGGACTGACTGAACGCAGTCAGCAATCTCAGCACCAAAGCCACCAGTTTTCACTAATTCAGAGCAAAGGTTATTCAGTGATACCGAGTATTCTTTATCTTTGAGATAGTCAGATAAGAAGCCCTTCAGCTTCCTTGATGTACCCTTGTCGATAGGTCCTGTAGCTGCTCTGAGAACACTGTATATAGCTCGCTTCTTATCCGGAAGAGTCTCACAGCCTCGCAGTGAGCCGAGATCAACAGGTATCATATCCATGCCGTATTCAGCACCGATATTGATGAACTTGAAGAGCTTTTCAACTACCTCGTCAGGCAGCATTTTCAGTAGCTTTTCCTTAGTGTAACTGCCGCTGACATCAAATACAACAACGATCTGACCGAGCATAAAAAGCATACATATTAGCTGAGCAATAGCCCAACTTTTGCCAGAACCAGTCCTACCTGTGCCGAAGTAGACGCTGGCCTCTTCAGCTGCATAGCGAAGCATCTTGCCTGCGAATCTTCCGTCAACCGTCTTAATTAACGGCAGGAAGCCTTCCCTCGGTATCTCCTCATACTTGAACAAGTTCGCCTCCTTGTCAAGCAAATCGAACCTCTGCTTGTTTTCATGCGTGAGCAGTGTATAGCTTATCGAGTGAACATATAAAGGATATGGAATGCCGTCAGATGTAATAGCCGCTATCCTCACACTCTTTTCGTTTCTTGCATTGTGTGGAAGATATCCGCAACTGTAAAGAGCAGCTGTCAGACTATCAGTATCAGCAACTGAAGACATCTCGTCCTTAGCGATAGCGAAGCTGTCTGTCGTTTCCACATAGATTCGGCGTTCATCCTTATCAATTACTATCGTATGGCTGTCCTTATCAAACGGAGTAGTCTCCTCCTTCATGATTAAGCGGTAACAGCCGTCAGCGATCCTCTCGTTGAGGATCCTTCCATACTCGGAGCAAATCACATCGTACAACGGCTGTATCTCCTGCTCCTGAGAGCAGAGCCACTCTATTATGTATTCCTCTATTTCCGGAAAGAACAGTGGAGTGTACCACTCATTATACATCCTCAGTGCCGTCATGAGCATAATGTAGGTAAAATACTTGGAGCGTGGTAATATGCAGGGCATATTGTCTTTGACATCATCAATATAACTGTTAAAGATCTTAACAAATCCGCCGTTGTTGCAGCCATACTCAACTCTTGCAACGATGTTAGCGTCTAAGCGGCGCAGGGCGTTCTTGAACATCTCGGGAGAGCAGTTGGTGCTAACACCGTCAAATTCAAGGACACAGCACACTTCCTTGGGCATGTACAAATCGGCATATCCCGATACCAACGCCATACTATGGTGTACGCCGTTGCAGTTATCGGTAGCTCCGGCAGCATCACTTATCAGCAGATCGTAGCCCTTTTCAGCCTTTTTCACTTGATCTGCAGCGAACACATCAATTGCAACGACCATTCCGTCGTTGATGTTTTCGAGATCATGCTTCAGGGGCTTGATAATTGGACCTATCGACGGTGCATCCAATGAATTGTAGCGGGTATTCTTCAGCATTGCAGCCAAGGTGTCAACAGTTATTTGACTGGTCGGCTTAGCTATCAAAACTTGATCCGCACAAATATCGCGCCTCGCAAAGAAGGAACTGAACCAGCTTCCAAATCTGTGCAGAAGCAAGAGCTGAAATTCTTTCTGTCCTGCAAACAGCGGTTCCAGTATAGGTGTCAGATCCTCGTTTAGTAGTGTCGAGTCACATACCGGAAACTGCCTATTCCGCACACTTTCTGTGAGATAAGGTACGACCTCATCCCTAAGCATTCTTGGAGGCGAAAACCGTATCTTTCCGTCGCTGTTCTTGGAGAACCCCTGTACCTTGCCGAAGTATTCAAGTGAATCCGGATTTGGATCTCTTGTATATTTTGACAAAACATAACAGAGCAGCTTTCCAACTTCTTTTGTATCGTTTGGTGTCTCACCTATCAACAGTTGAAAATGCTGAGTTATTCGTTCCGGAGTGAAGTCCTTACCTGGAACAACCGCTGCTGCGGCTGGTATGTTTTCATCGCCTGGTGTATAGCCAACAGCTATGAAATCAAAGCCTTCAGGACTTTTGTTGTAAGCTTTTACCCAATTGGCATGAAACGTTAACAAAAATGTGATAGGACCAATCTTACCGTTCCTCACTTTCAGCTTAAACCATGTGGTTTCACTGTCGTTGCTAACGTAAATATCCTGATTCAGATGTACAATATAATCCGGATTACGCAGAAGGTCAGCCATGCTGTTAAACTTTCCGGAGATCTTGTGAAGATTTTTGTCAAACATCGTCAACGTTAGTCCGAGTCTTTTCTGAGTATTCACCAGTTCCACTGCTTTTTGCATAGTTGCCATATTCTGTGAATCTTGACTCATTATTTGTTCCGGATTACGGGATTGATTTGATATTGGTCTTATCGTATTCACGATATCCCCTCCTAAAAATATTTTTCGAGCGCTCTTGATTGCGGTGCATTTTAAATATCGTTTTCTCCAAAGTAACAAATGCCCCATTTTGTCACTTCTTCGGAAACCGATTTTTGTCATTACCGCATTTCAAGACACTCTGCAAATTTTTTGCAAATAGGGTATTGCCGCTTGCATTCATATTTGCTATAATCATTTTAGTGATAGACGCACGACGAGATGAGATAAACGAGTTGTGATCTTGTCTCGTCTTGTTTTAGCGAGTATGATATTGGTTGAACAACATTTTTGAAGGAGGTATTATAATGGCTAAAAACGGCACAGAGTTTTCAAAGTATGCTCAAGCATTCCATGAAATTATTGATGGTAAGAAAACCAATATTGACATATTTACGAAAGATTTACTTAAAATGGGATTGACCGATAATGATAAAGCATATATAGACGGTGAATTTCCAACCTATAAAGATGACAAAGGAGTGCGTCATTTGATAGGTAATAAAGGTGATACCCTCAGAAAATATTACGGTGGAGTGA
>JAAYBK010000391.1 GCA_012718885.1 Ruminococcus sp.
ATCCGTATAAATTTCAATACCTTGTACAAATTTTTTTCACTTTTCCTTTAAATTACATATGAGTATTTTTTGCAATAAAAATGCAGGGCATATGCCCTGCGTTTCAGTTATCAGAAAGATCATACGGCGGTTCTTCATTTGAAAGTGCAAGCTCTATGACCTTGCCGTAGAAGCCGGCAGGATTCAGCAGCACCTTTTCCCCAAGCATCTTTGCCTGTGCCAGATCCGGAGCGTAGAGCTTCAGATCCATGAGATCATCGCCTGTATCGATACAGCGTATATGAGTATAGTATCCCTTCTCCAGAGGAATATACTCTATCCTAAGATCCTGCTCCGCCTTGACTCTTGCGAAGTATCTCAGGGCGGCAAGCACCAGCTTGTCACGGTAGGACTTGGGTGCATAGCTTTTGAGCTGTCTCGCACACTCCCTGCCCTTCTCCTCAAGGATATAACATTCTCTTCCGTCCTCATCCTTCTCCACGGAGATAAGGCTGTTTTTTATGAGATAATCGATAGAATCCTGGTAGTAGAAGTAGTTCACAACTCCTGTACCGATAGCGATATCGTAGAGCTGCTCGGTCTCAACAGGTCTGTCGATCTTGTAGAGAAGATAGCATATGAGGATATTCAGCGTGGGGACGTCCTTTATCTCCACATCCGCCCTCTCTGCCATTTTCATTATATTTTCGTCATGCATAAGATCACCTTAACAGAAATTTGGATAGTCCATCATATGTGAAAGGATGGCTATATTCACTGCCGCCTCCACACATGGGACAAGTCCCGGTACAAGGCAGGCCTCATAGCTGTCTCTGCCTTCAATGGTACTGTTCGTCATATCGTGATAGTCCACTGTGTCCTGAGGCTTGGCAATAGTCGGAGCAGGCTTTACAGCCACGCTGAGGGTTATTGGCATACCTGAGGAGATCCCGCCAAGGATACCGCCGTGGTTGTTGGTCTTTGTGACCACATGACCGTGGTCGTCCACATAAAACGGATCGTTGTTCTGGCTGCCTATCATTTTTGCAGCGCCGAAGCCGATACCGAATTCAAGTCCGGTGACACCTGGGATGCCGAATATGAGCTGAGCGATATTGTTTTTCAGTCCGTCAAATATAGGAGAGCCTATACCTGCCGGAACATTGACTGCCGCACACTCGATGATACCGCCCAAAGATTCGCCTGCTTCACGGGCAAGGCTGATATCCTCCTGCATCATCCAGCCCTTGCGGTCGTTGATAACTGGGAAGTCCTTTCCCCTTACGCTCAGAACTCCGTCCCTTGTGATATTGACCGGGTCAAAGGGATTGTCTTTGATATTGTGTATCTGGCCGATATGAGCGCCCACATATATTCCTCTGCGCTCAAGTATCTGACCGCAGATCGCTCCTGCAAAGCACAGGGGAGCAGTCAGACGCTCCGAGAAATGTCCGCCTTCTCTAACATCGTTGAATCCCTTGTAACGGACAGCGCCTGTATAATCGGCATGGCCGGGACGGGCAAGTCTGTCCAGCTCAGGCTGCTGCGGAGCAGACTGAGGGATGTTCTGAAGGAATGCACAGAGAGGCGTACCGGTAGTGCGGTCGTTGTATATACCGGACATTACACGGGGCATAGGATCTCTGGATATTTCAGGCTTGTCAGTCACACGGATATTCCTTCTCGCCATGAAAGCTGAAAGAGCTTCCGGGTCTATATATTCTCCCGAAGGCAGATCATCCACCGTTACTCCTATGGCAGGGCCCTGAGCCTCGCCAAAGATTGAAATTGATATCCTGTTATTCCAGAATGATGACATTTGCCTTACCTCCGAGATCTGTGTAGTCTTTGAAAAAGTTCGGATAAGATTTTTCTGCTGCCTCTGCGCCCTTTATTATAACGTCGCCGTCAGCTCTTGTTGCAGCTATAGCAGCTGCCATAACGATACGGTGATCGCCGAAGCTGTCCACAGTACCGCCGTGAAGCGTATCAACAGGCATTATCCTGAGTCCGTCGTCAGTGATAGTTACCCTACCGCCGAGTCCGTTCAGGAGGGCAGCTGTAGTTTCGAGCCTGTCGCTTTCCTTTATCTTAAGGCGCTTCGCATTGTATATCACCGACTCCTGCTTTCCGAAGCAGCCCAGCACCGACAATATCGGAACAAGATCCGGAATATCAGAACAGTCAGCGTTGAAGCATCCCTTATCGTCATAGTACATCTCATGTATGATATCCAGTATCCTTCTGTCGCCCTGAACGCTGTTCTCAGAGAGATTCTGCGGCTCAGTCTCCGAACCGAGAGCGTTGGCAACATAGAAGAAAGCTGCCTGCGAGTAGTCCCCCTCTATCCTCTCGTCATGGGGAAGATACTTCTGCCCGCCCTTTATAACGAAGCGGTCAGGCTCCTCAGTTACGCTTATGCCGAAGCGTCTGAGGATATCTATTGTTATATCCACATAGGGACGGGATTCCAGATGTGATGTAAGGACTATCTCTGAATCCTCACTCAGGAGCGGCAGTGCAAAGATAAGTCCGGTAACAAACTGTGAGGAAACGTCTCCCTCGATGCGGTATGTGCCGCCCTTCAGCTTTCCTGAAAGCTTATATGGCATTTCCTCAGTAAGGAACTTCACTCCGTTTGCGGAAAGCTCACGCTTGTATATGTCTATCGGTCTCTGGGGCAGTCTTCCCCTGCCGATAAATTCAGCCTCTGCTCCCAGTACAGCAGCCACAGGCATTATAAAGCGCAGTGTCGAACCGCTCTCGTTGCAGTCTATAACAGCCTTTTCTGCCGGAGTTTTTATGCCCCTGACAGTGACTGTATCTCCCTCAACAATAAACTCTGCTCCCAGCGCTGTCATTGAACCGATAGTTGCTTCAATGTCCTTGGACATTGAAACTCCGGTGATGACAGAAGTGCCGTCAGCCAGTGCAGCGCATATCAGTGCTCTGTGAGCACAGCTTTTTGAAGCCGGTATACTTACTTTTCCCTCAAGGAGAGTAGGTGTAATACGGATATCCATCTGTTCAGCCCTCCATAAGACGTGAGAACTCCTCAACGGACACCTTCACGATATCTGCCTTGCCTATAGTCTTGCAGACTATGTAGCTTATTTCGCCGTACTCACGCTTTTTATCCTTTGAACAAAAGGGCAGGAGCTCCTTCATGGGAATATCTGTGCCGGTAGGAAGACGGTAGGCTGCAACACATTTTCTCAGCCTGTCTGCCACCTCAGCAGAAGCCAATCTGTCTGTTATTATGCACATACCTGCTGCAACCCCCATTCCATGGGTATAATCTGTATAGTTGTGCCAGGCTTCAAGTGCATGGCCGAGAGTGTGACCGAAATTGAGGATCATACGCTCTCCCCTGTCGAATTCATCATGCTCTACCACCTCACGCTTTATATCCACGCAGGTATATACTATCTCATCCATGATCTCGTCTACATTATCCAAATCATGGCTCTCTAAAAGCTCAAAGAATGAGCTTTTCTTTATCATGCCGTACTTTATTACCTCAGCCATTCCGTCAGCAAGTGTCTCAGCAGGAAGGCTCTTCAGGGTATCGCTGTCACAGATGACCAGTGCAGGCTGCTTGAATGCGCCCACAAGGTTCTTTCCGCCGGTAATATCTATGGCAGTCTTTCCACCCACA